>JAFCZV010000364.1 GCA_019314155.1 Deltaproteobacteria bacterium | reverse complement strand
CAAGACCATCGTGGTCAGCCCCCATAAGGTCTATGGCCCTGAGAACAACGACCTGATCCTGCAGCTCCGAAAACGAAATATTAGCAAGGTCATTCTGGGAGGGATGTCAGCCAACCTTTGTGTTGAGGCCCACTTGCGCGAGTTGCTTGAGCAAGGTTTCGAAGTCACCGTGGTGAAGGACGCAACGGCTGGCGCACGGCATCCCGAGCTGGGTGACGGCTACAAGGCGGCACTCGTTAACTTTGGGTATATCGCCAACGCAGTCCTTTCGACGGATGAAGTCGAGAAGGCCATGGGTAACGGCATGTTAGCGGCAGCTTAGAGTTTGAGCCGTGTGATGAGAAACTAGCATGCCTAGTTCTTAGGTGGCCTGGGGCTAAGCAATGGTCCTTGGCTGCCGGTCATATCATGTTTATAAAATTAGTGGGATATAGTTAGACCCCGATTTTTATGTTGATTTCGGTGAGACCCGCACACATCAAATACGAAGTGATGGCCTTGATTGACGGTATTGTTTATTGGAAGCTAGGATTGAAAATTCTGTGGCAAAGTTGGATCAACTTCGATTTGATCTGGGCTGTGGCATTACTCGCAGTTGGCAATATGGCATTGTATCATACCCTTGCGGCATAAGCATAAACTGAACAGGAGAAGCCATGAAAGAACCAAAAGAAATCGTCAATATATTGGAACGCGGAATTGAACTGCCTTCAGGCACGGATGAGCGTTTTGCTGGATACGGTGTTATGGGCGTACCGTTCACATCCGGCCATATACTGGCTTTGCGACGTTTTCCGATTACATCCATCGGCTATGGATACACCTCCTTATGGCATCGGAATCCGTCGGGACACTGGACCTTTATTCAAGATGTACCTCCGCAAAACGGGTGCTCGCGTTATTTTGGAAGCGCGGTAGATCGGATTATAGAGCGGAAAATCGACATTAACTGGAAAAATCCTAGTGAATTTTCTGTCGAAATAGAGGGGGATTACCCCGTCCAGTGGGAAGTTTCCTTGAAACTTGATACCATGTCGCGCGTGATGAACACTGCTGCCAGGCTTATACCGGATAAATGGTGGCGCAAACGGGCACTGCTAAGTATTGTCGGCAAAACGGGCGGGATACTTTTGGGTGCGGGCCGCCTCAATCTAACGGGAAATGTTCCCAATGGGCAGCAGTTTGTGTCTAACCCTAAAACCGTTTTTATGGTCGCTTCCAGTCGGGCGGTGGTCTGCAGCCGGGATTTGGGCCCGGTGGGTCCGTTGGCCGAGCAGGCAAGGTTGGCGGACATCTGGCTACCGCAAAGCGGACGATTTTTCATCGGAAACGTTTATCTGGAATCTTTTAATCCGATCCGACATATTGCGGCCACCTCTCGTTCCTCCGCAACCGTTGTTGACAATTTTTGTAGCGCATAAAAAAAAGGAGAAATACCATGGAAGCAACCAAAGAAAAAGAAAAGATTCTAAACGGAGTTAATGTTGAACAGTTATATAGCACCATTGATCTGATCAAAGAAAATCCGAATATTGCCAAATTCAAGTTTCGTGTAAAAAACAGATGGATTGAAGGTGCACACAATCGGGCAACAGTAAAGGATTTCTATGGAGCCCTCAAAGAGGATAATTCGAGAGATCCCGCAGTTTTTGAGATCGATGAACCGCCCATTTTACTGGGAAACAATTTGGGATCCAATCCCGTTGAATACTTGCTCGTTGCGCTTTCCGGTTGCCTTACGACCAGCATGATCGCTCATGCAGCTGCAAGAGGAATCGAGATTAGGAGCGTGGAATCCAGGTACGAAGGAGATATCGATCTTAGGGGGTTTCTGGGTATATCCGAGGATGTGCCGGTTGGTTATCAGAATATAAAGGTATATTTCAAAATCGATGCGGATGTTTCAAACGATCAGAAGGAAGCTCTGGTTCAGATGGCCCAAAAATACTCGCCGGTTTTCAACACGATTACGAAATCGGCACCGGTTTCCGTTCATCTCGATAAATAAAAAATGAGGTCAGAAATATATTTCACCTCCCGATCAACTGTAATGAGCTTTTCGGGGGATGAATTTCAATCACGGGGGAGGCATGTGGCGTAAGGCTTAAGAACGTTTAGGAGAATTAATCGCATGAGGCGTTACAGCAGGCGATAAAATATTTTTGGTCACAGCATTTAAGCACAAACGAAGTTCGCAAAGGAATAAATAAATGGAAAATTTCGCTTCAACTTGCCCCTAAATACTTTGTGCTGCGGAGTGTAAGCACAGGCTATAAAGTGTCAGGAAAGACCTGATCAACGAAAGGAGGAATACAATGCGCAATTACAAAACTTATATATTTACTGGTTCCGCGATAATGGTCTTTGCCGTCTTACTCGTGGCTTCGCCTATGTCGTTTGCGACCAAAGATATAGACTGGCACTTCAACGGTACCGTTATTGAAGCCTGTAGCTGTCCGATGTTCTGCCCCTGCTACTTCAACACCGAACCGGCCTTAAAGCACACCGAACACGGTGCAGAGCACTTCTGCAAGTTCAACATGGCCTATAAAGTTAACGAAGGCCATTACGGGGACACCGATCTCGCGGGTGTGAAGTTCTGGGTCGCTGGAGATCTGGGTGCCAGTTGGAAAAAAGGGAATACCGAATGGGCTATCGTTACCTTCCAGTCCGGTACTACCGATGCGCAGAAGGCTGGCGTATCCACCGCTTTGAGCCACATCTTTCCAGTGAAGTGGAAGTCGTTCGAGGTTGCTGAAGACGCCGAGATCGAGTGGAAGGCAACCGAAGATCGTGCTGAAGCTAAACTCGCCGGGGGCGCCAAGGCGCATACGATTTTGAATAAGTGGCAGGGCATGGGTGGAGAGACCGGGGTACTCAAGAACATCGCCTATTTCGCTGCACCGCGAAATAACGGTTTCAAGATGATGCCCAACGAGATTGAGACATGGAAGGTGGGAAACAAGGCCTTCGAATTCAAAGGTACGACAGGCTTCATGGTCACTGTCGACAT
>JAFCZV010000047.1 GCA_019314155.1 Deltaproteobacteria bacterium | reverse complement strand
TTTTAACAACGCCGATAAAATTCAGGGGACGGGTGTTGCAATACCTGGGCCGGGTTCTTCGGCCTGCACCCGGCAAGCGGATAGCCCGGGTCTATGATTATGTGGACGTTCATGTGGATGTTCTCAAGGCCGCTGCCCGGGCAAGGCAAAAAACATATTCAGGAAGAAGTGCCTAGGAAGAAGTGCCTAAAATGATCTAAAATGCCTAAAATGATCTAAAATGCCTAAAGTTAAAATAGGGATGACGGCGAAATAGGCAAAAAAATTTAGGGCAAAAATGTGAAGTTATTTTTGTGCGAACCCTTAGGCGGCACATTCGGGTTTGAATGCCCTGGAGAGTGATGCATCCATGACTGCTTCATAACCGGTTAACGTGGCCACGACAATGTTGTCGGCATCGAGGAATGTAAAATCTCCCGTCATGACATGATCGGTGGCTTCTTTGACTTCAAGGACTGCGGTGACGCCTTCTGAAGGGAACCTGTCGCGATACTGGCGATAACTGGCGCTGTAGCTCGGCAGAGACACCACGCCCCGCTCTTCAAAGCACCATATAATCGCCATTTGACATGCACAGTCGAAAACCAGCGGATCGGCGATCCATCGGCTTCTCAATGGATCGGTCATCCACCGGTCGGGCGCCGGCGCCGCAGAAATCCTGGCTGATAGGGATTGCGAGGAATACCCCAATATTTCCTGGATTCCACGAAGTTCAATCCCGTGGAACAGAATTTTCTCGTATATTTCGTCGATGCTTCTTGAGTAGGTATTTGGGCGAATGTGACCTGATGCGTTAAAATAGGGCGGGGGCTCCAGTTGATCGGTTAAAATCGCCTTGGCCCCTGAATGAATCATCTCCACGCCGTCTTTAATGCCGTTTCTGATTTCAACAGCCACTTCAAACGTCGACCCTTTTTTCCTGGCCTTTCCGGCCATAAGACGGATCCGCTTCTTTTCCTCCTCGAGAATGATGCCGTGAAAAATACGCATATCATCCAAACCCTGAAGAGAAAGACCCGGATTTTCATGGAGCGCGCCGTGGCCGAGCCACTCGGCAATCAGGGCAAAGGGGACCACCGGTTTTCCGTTCAGGATGTGTGCGCCGAGGATCGGGAACCAATCTATATCGATTTCACGCTGAAAGGTCAGGGAAAGTTTTTCATTTTTTTTTAAGAGAAACGGCTGTTCTAAAACCGAACCGGCAGGTTCGCCCTGTTTTTCGGCTTTTTCCGGGATAATATTTGCACCGATAACCACTTCTACCGGAGAACGGGTGTCTCCCATCATCTCGTAAATCAAGCACATGGCACCGGCATTCACGGGAATCAGTTGGACGCCGTCTTTTTCAAATTTTTGTTTTAAAGCCGAACAGACCATTCCTCCGTCCCAGGGGCCCCAGTTGATGGAAATAACCCTGCAATCCGGGCGTTGGATCGATTCTTGTTGTGCGATTTTATTCAGAGCTTCATTGGCCATGGCATAATCGGCCTGTCCCTTGTTTCCGATTCTGGCGGTAACCGACGAGAACAGCACCAGGTATTTAAGAGGATCTTTTTTTGTGGCCTCAAGAAGAACGCCCAGCCCCTGGACCTTGGGATCGAAAACAGTGTCGAATTGCGCGGCGGTTTTATCGGTGATCAGGCAATCTTCGAGGACTCCTGCGCCGTGGACAACCCCTTTTACGGGACCATGCTCGGATCGAACATCATTTAGAACGGAATTGACGCCATCCAAATCGCGAACATCCACCGAGTAATAGCGCACGTTGGCACCGACCTTTCTGATTTTTTCCAGATTATTGGTGATCTCACGGTTTGACATGTATTTTTTGTACGCTGTTTCCAGCTGAATCGGTGTTGGATGATTGTCCCTGAATTCGTTTTCAAGGATGGCCTTTTTTATGTCCGCTTCATCATGGATGGCCGTCAGCCATTCAGGCTCGGGTGTTGGATGCAAAGAACGGCCCAGGAGGATCAGGGTCGGTTTTGCATATTTTGCAAGGGCACGGGCTGTTGAAGCGGTGACACCTCTGGCGCCGCCGGTGATTACAACAACATCTCCCGGGTCAAGGGCTATTTCCCCATGGGGATACGGTGCCGTCTCAAGGGCCAATGTGCATCGTGATCTGTCGTCGAGGCCGACTTCAACCGGGCCTGAACCATCGGAGTTCAGGAGTTCAGCCACAACGGCCTTTGCGATTTGGGTGGTCTCCTTCCAGTCCGGGGCAATGTCGATGGCACGGCAGCGGACATTTTCCCACTCCATTGCTGCGGTTTTGGCAAGACCGGCAAGACCGCCCTGGAGGGGATCGGTGATACCCCGGCCTTTAAAACCGAAAGCGCCGTCGAGTCGGGTTATGGTGGCAAACAGGGCGCCGTCTTGTGCCCCTGACTCGAGAAGATCCGATGCCATGCGATGGGTCAGTGCAAAAGCATCTTTTAGAAAACGGTGATCGTGCGGCATGTTTTTCGACACAATGACCAGGCCGGCGGCATTTTTAAAATGCCGTTCGCCGTTGACGGTATCGGATATCATCTCTGCTTTGATGTTCAACGATGCAAATTCATCGGCAATTGCTTGTGAAAGGCCGGTGGTATCATCGGTGATATATACGGTGCCGGTGGCCGGCAGCGTTAACCGGTTGTTTTGAATCAAGGGGCTGTCTACGACTGATATCACCTTTCTACCGATATTGGCGGCTAAATATTCCTTAGAAAAGCCGGTATCGTCTTTGGGTGACCTGTCCAAAGATTCTTCTATGGTATCCATGTGACCCGGTGAAGCTGTGGGTGCTGTTTTTGGATCGCTCGGGTCTATTTTCGGCGTTCCGGAATCTTTGGTTGTAGAAGCCGAGTCCGATTCGCTTTTTGGTGTTGCCGAAAGATACTCTACGATCTGAGCGAGTGTTTTAAGGCTGCCCATGATTTCCGGGGAAACGGGCGGAAGGTCGGGGATTTTTTCCTCAAGTGTGGACATGATTTCCACCCTTTTGATGGAATCAATTCCAAGGTCGGCTTCGATGTCCATGTCCAGGGCGAGCATTTCCATGGGATATCCGGTCAGATGACTGACTGTTTCCAGCAGACTGTGCGCTATTTCTTTATGCGCGGTCACCGGAGTTCCGGAACCTTTGGTACTTGAGGCCGGGGCCGATTCGCTTTTTGGTGTTGCCGAAAGATACTCCACGATCTGAGCGAGTGTTTTAAGGCTGCCCATAATTTCCGGGGAAACCGGCGGAAGGTCGGGGATTTTTTCTTCGAGTGTGGACATAATCTCCACCCGTTTGATGGAATCGATCCCGAGGTCGGCTTCGATATCCATGTCCAGGGCGAGCATTTCCATGGGATATCCGGTGAGACGGCTGACGGTTTCCAGCAAGCTGAGCGCGATTTCTTCTTGACGATCATCCGATGGCTTTAAATCAGTGCCGGCGGATGTTAAATCCGGTTCTTGGAAAGCAACCGCAGTTTCATTCGGGTCCAAAAGAACAGATTCTGCAGACGAATACGTCGTCGTCATCGCACCCGGAGGATCAGAGGGTTGCAAATTGCCGGCTGTCTCAGAAAAATCGGCCGTGGTTCTGTCCATGTCCGGCATCTGTGTTTTTGGTTTTTCAACATTGAAATCCGAAGTCCTGATCTCTGTTTTGATCCCCATAGACGCTTCAGCCAGACGCTGGGTGTTTTCCATCATATTTTGCAGTGTTTGTGCAGCCTGGGTTTGCGTCTCCAAAAACTTTTGATGGGTTTCGGCCGTCTGCATCTGAATGGCCTGCATGGATTTCAGGCCTTCCTGGACGACCTTAAATGCATCTGATATAAAATAGTTGTGTTGTGGTGTTTTTTTCATGGTGCTTAGGTTTTTTTCTATTTCACTCGGCAAAGATCCTCGATCTTCCGGGTTGTTCACAGGTTGATCCGATGTCGGGTTCGGTTGTAAATTTTCAGTTTCAATCCCCCGTCTCTCAGCTGCTGGTTTTGCGTCCCTTTCTTCCGGTTTCTGATTTTTGACTTTGACTTTGGGTTTGGGACTCGTGTTTTCTGTTTCGGGTTTTCGATAGTTTGCACCGGAAATCGGAATGTTCATGAGCGGTTTTCTCGTTTCCTTAACCGGCGATTCCCATTTGCTTAAATCGACGGCATGGCCCAACGATGCAAGATGACACAGGGTTTTCGCAAGATCCGTGATTCCGGATCGCTTTCCCAGGGAACCGTCAAGGGTAATCGCCTGAAAATGTTGATTTTTTAAAATCGATTTCACAAGGCCGGTCAAAACTGATTTGGGGCCGACTTCAACAAATGTCCGAACCCCAATTTTAAACAGGTTCACAATTTCGTCTATAAAGTTGACCGGTGATAACAGGTGATCACCCAATATTTTTTTTGCTTTTTCAGGATCATCCGGGTAGGGTTCGCCGGTGGTATTGGAAAATACCGGGATATCTGAAGGAGAAATGTCGATCTTTTCCAAAGCCTGGATAAAAGGCTTTTGGGCGTCTTTGACCAAACTGCTGTGAAACGCAGCGGCAACCGGCAGTTTTATTGTTTTAAATCCATTCTGTTTACATATTTTTTCTGCCCGGGAAATGGCATCAAGGGATCCTGACAGAACCCCCTGGTCGGGGCTGTTACGGTTTGCCAGGATGACACCGGTATCGGTGGTTTGAATAAGATGGTCAAGTTCGTCGAGGGGCGCTTTTACAGCGAGCATACCGCCGTTATTCTGATTATCGGCCATGCCTGCCGTTGCCATTAAACGGCCCCGGGTGATAGAAAGGTACAATAATGTATCCAGATCGATCCGGCCGGCAGCATAAAGGGCTGAAAGCTCACCAAAGCTGTGACCGCATGTGGCATTAGGTTTTAGGCCGAATCCTCGAAGGATTTTCAGCATTGCGACGCTCACGGCACCAATAGCCGGTTGCGCGTGATCCGTCTTCCTGAGTGTATCCTGCTGACGTTGCTTTTCTGTTTGGGTTTCAGACGGAAACGGGTAGATAATATCGGTTAAGCATCCAAAGTTTTCGAATGTTTCGTTTACATGTTCCAGAACGTTAAATGCATCCGGGAAACAACAGACCAGGTCACGGCCCATACCGACATATTGACTCCCCTGACCGGGAAAAATAAATGCAATTTTTCCGGATGGCTCAGGGCTGCCATAAAAAATATTTTCAAGGTTCCATGCCGTCTGAGCATCGTTGGTTTCAAGGGCATGGGAAGCACGGTTACAAAGGGCTGCGAGGTCTGTTAACGGTTCAAAGACCAGCAAAAGCCTGTATGGATCCGAAAAGGAAAAATCCTTTCTTGTTTTTGCTGCCGCCACCAAAATTTCTTCATGTGTTGAACGATTGTCGAGAGAAGTTTTAAGGCTGTTCAGAAGTCCGCTGAGGTCGTGATGTTTTTCAGCCGACAGGGCCGCAATTTCAACAGATCCGTCCCAAGAAATTTCCTGCTTTTGTTTGTGATATTCTTCAATCAATACATGAAAATTGCTTCCACCGAAACCGAATGCGCTGACACCCGATCGGCGGGGATGCTCTTTTTTGGAAAACCAGGGTCGGATCTGGGTGTTCAGATAGAAGGAGCTTTGATGGATATTCAGCTTGGGATCCGGCGTACCGACTTTCAGCGTGGGCGGAAGCGCTTTGTTATAAACGGAGAGTGCCGCCTTCATGAGTCCTGCAGCGCCGGCAGCGGCCTTGGTATGACCGATCATCGATTTTACAGACCCGAGTGCACACCATTTTTCGTTTTTGTCTGATTTTCCAAAAAGACCGTTTAAAGCCTTAAACTCTACTTCATCACCGATGATTGTGCCGGTGCCGTGGGCTTCTATGAGCTCGATGGTGGCCGGATCTACACCGGCTTGGTCATAGGCCATCTTCAGGGCTTTGGTCTGTCCTTCGGCTCTGGGCGAATATATGCTCTGTGATTTTCCGTCACTTGAAGAGCCGACCCCCTTAATTACCGCATAAATCTTGTCGCTGTCTCTTTCAGCATCTTCGAGCCGTTTAAGGACAAACAGCCCGATCCCTTCGCCGAGGACTGTGCCGTCAGCATCTTTTGAAAAAGGCCGGGCATCCCCGGTGGGTGAAAGAACCATGGTCTTGGAAAAGCACATGTGCATGAAGATGTCGTTGAGCATATCAACGCCACCGGTGATCACCATATCGCTTTTCCCTGAAATGAGCTCCATAACCGCCAGATGGACGGCACTCAGGGAGCTTGCACAGGCGGCATCCACGACACAGTTCGTACCGCCGAGGTCGAGGCGATTACATATTCTTCCGGCAACGACATTTCCCAACAGCCCCGGAAATGAGTTTTCCTGCCATGACACATATGAATCGGATATTTTTTGAACGACCTCCTCGGTTTTTTCGGGGTTGATTCCTGAATCTTCGAGGGCGCGTCGCCATATTGGATGGCCGAGCCGAGCCCCCAGCGGGATAACCAGTTCCTGTGTCCCGGTTACGCCGAGTATGACGCTGGTCCTGTCATGGTTAAAATTTTTCTTTTCTCCGTATCCTGAATCTTCAAGGGCTTTTTTTGCGGTGATCAGGCTAAGAAGCTGAGAGGTGTCGGTGGCTTCCAGCGAAGACGGCGGAATTCCGAATTCCGTGGGATCAAAAGCGGCGGGGGAAATAAATCCTCCCTTTTTGCAGTAAACATGATCGGGTGTTTTTGGGTCTTCGTGGAAAAAATCTTCTGATGACCAGTGGGTTTCCGGCACATCGGTGATTGCATTTTCACCTTGAAAAAGGAGCCGCCAGTAAGCTTTCACACCCGGTGACTTGGGGAAGAGGCAACTCATCCCTATAATAGCCACCGGTGTATTCCGGGTTATTTTGTTGTCGATGGGTTTCAATGATCACACTATTTATTGACGATAGAAAATCGAATTGCTTTGAAAACAGAGAAAAATCTGATCTTTTACAAGTTGATCGATCATAATGCAAGAAAAAAATATTTGCAAGTCATGGGCGATAAAATTTTAGTTGACATATTGATATAACAATTGTTTAATAAGGGGGTCGATTTTTTAAAGATGTTTTTAATAAATCCCAATATGGACCTTAAAAAACCATTTTTCCATTTAAACGGGATCTAAAACCAAGAACATAAAAAATTTAACCGACTGAAAACATTGAATTTTTTAAGAAATTAAATCTGAATCTGATGCCTGAGTCTTGAATTGAATATTTTCTTGGGATTTTACCGGGATGGTAGGGCAGGGGCCCTTTAAAGGCCTAAAAGTTGCTATATTAATATGACAAGTTATCAAGAGCCGGTATGATAAAATTTTTTACCAGTAGAGCACTTTCCCAGAGGCTGGAAATAAATCTTGCAAAGTGGAAACGTTGGTCCCGGGAGTTTCTTCCACCGGATCCATTGGGGGGAATGCAATCCGGATACGCCAGGCAGTACAACCCGGATCAGGCATTTACAGTTTATCTCGGCGGCCTATTGGTGGCGGATTTGAAGTTTACGATTCCCGAGGCAAAACAGATCATCCAAGATTTGCAGGGATGGTTGGCGGAAAAAGGTTTTTACTTTAACGCAAGCGGCAAGATCTTAACCGGCACCCCCGGCACCGGAGAAGATGAAATTGTAAAAAAATATATCCTATTGATCGAAGGTGGAAAATCCAAAGATGGCAGGTTCGATTTTATTTACACGGTTAGGGGAATCATCTCCAATGAGCCGGTCGATTACAACGGATTTGAAATCATGAAGGAACTTTATACTCAAACACCCATCGGTTTGCGGCCGGAAACGCCGTCAACAATGGGCATGACTATCGTTAAAACACTAAAAATCACCGATATTCTTAATGATTTTGCGAATCTTATGGATCTGGATCGAATGCACTATCCGGCAATTTCACCCCAAACATCCCTTTAGTCCATAAAGAGACTGCCTGTAAGCGAAAAAGTTTCAAAGACCGAACGGGTTACGATTCGAGCAATTCAAATATTTCTTCAAGGGCTGTCGGCGGAAAATTTCCAATACCATCAGACAGTACAACCCCCTGATTTCTAAGCCAGCTTGCACGGGTTACAACTGAAGCTCCGCACAGAAGATTCATGGCAACGACAACAGTTTTACGGTGTTCGGGGCTTTCGAGAAATGACCCTTTAACCCACTGATTAAAAGCGCCGATGGCCGGACCGCACCATATCTGATAATCGATTTTTCTTGAAGGATCGCCTGAGTTTGCCCAGTTGGAGGATTGGCCGAGGTAGGATCGAAAGACAAGGGCCATTTTGTGCCTGGGGTCAATTTCCGCACGCTGGATCTGTTTCGGGTCATGCCTGGCAAAATAGGTTTTCGTCTGTTCCCATTCATCCTGGAAACTGCAGCGGAAAAAGTCTCTTTCAAGGGTTACTTTTTGTTTTTCGGGAATATTTTCAAAACGATCATAATTACGATAAAGATCATAAAGCTTGGCTGCCCGAAGGGGAAACATGGTGCCTCGTTTTAGGACCTGAACTTTAACGCCCATTTCAAACATGTCGGCTGCAGGCGCCATGGTTACATCCGCCTGTCTGGCTTCACTCAGCATTTGACGGACGGTTTCCGATGTGCCGGCTTCCGTACAGGATTGGTTGACGGAACCGGTAAGAATATAGGCAGCACCCATTGCAAAAGCCGCGGCAGCTGAATGGGGAGTGGCGATTCCACCGCCGAGCCCTACGCACGGCGGCCTATTGTACCTGTATTTTTCCGTCAACTCATCTCGCAGCGCAATCATGGTCGGCAATAAAGAAATTGCCGGACGGTTGTCTGTATGTCCGCCGGAATCTGCTTCTGCAGTCAGATCTTCAGCCATGGGTACCGATTGGGCGAGCTCGGCTTCTTTTCTGGTAATCATTTTTTGGTCGACCAGATGTCCCAGAAGTTTTTCCGGCGGCGGTGACAAATACTTTCTGGCCACTTCAATTCTTGATACTTTTGCAATGACCTTGTTGGGACAAATTATGTCATCCCTTTCATCACGATGGATCCCTTTTACTCGATAATAAACAAGGGGAAGTGTCAGGTCCATATAGGCCGAGGTGCTCACCAATCTTACGCCATGTTTTAAGTACAATTGAACTACGCCGGCCTCGAGTTCAGGATCGTTGGGACTGTGGATCAGATTAAAACCAAAGGGGAGGTTTTTTAAACTTTGCTGCAGTTTTACGACGGCTGTTTCTATTTGTTCTAGAGAAAGACCGGCAGCGCCGAAAAAACCGACCATTCCGGATTGCCCGGCTTTTTCCACCATCTCAACGGATGTAATACCGTTGGCCATGGCACCGACAATATAGGCGTAGCGCAGATTATGTGTTTTTTTAAAGTTTGGGTCGCCAAGATTTTGAGGATGCAAGGTGGGGATGTATGCATACAGCGGGAACCCTTCCGAGGTTTGGGGCATCTTATCGCCGATGATTATCTTACCACCCCTGCCAACCGCCGGTCGGCCATCAAGGTTCAGCAGATACAGCGGCTGTGTGACCTTTAGCAGCGCTGCTCTTACAGCATCCTTTCCAAGTTCAGGCGCTTTATCATCAGGTATCCACCGGCCATATATATTTTTTTGTATAGGTGATTTCATTTAATATTCCACAATTTGAATACTTGACAGAGGTTATGAAAATCCAGCTTTAAGATGTGATTTATACAAAGCGCCAGCGTGTGTCAACATCCTTACTTGACAATTTCATGGCATTTCATAAAGAATACGGCAACAATGTGAAATTCAAGGAGTGGTTTATGCAAATTGTCACCACCCATAAGAACATGGACTTCGATGCACTGGCATCTACGGTTGCTGCAACCATTTTATACCCGGAAGCGATTCCTGTACTTCCAAGGAGTGCAAATCCAAATGTTAAAGCCTTTTTATCGATTCATAAAGATTTTTTCGACGTATCCACCTTTGACGATATCGATACCGGCGCTGTGGAGCGTTTGATCATCGTAGACATAAACAGCTGGGGGTTTGACGATATCGATACCGGCGCTGTGGAGCGTTTGATCATCGTAGACATAAACAGCTGGGGGCGGCTCGGACGAATCGGAATGCTGAAAAACCGGAAAAATCTGGAGATTCATCTATGGGATCATCATTCGGGTTCCGGAGACATCCGGCCGACCTGGAAATGCCAGGAGGAGATGGGGGCAAATATTACCCTCATGATTCGACAGTTAAAATCGGAAAATAAGATACTAACACCCATTCAGGCCACACTGTTTTTAACGGGCTTGTATGAAGACACCGGCCACCTGACGTTCCCCGCTTCAACAGCCGAAGATGCTTATGCCGCCGCATATCTGCTTGAACGAAAAGCAGACCTGAGCATCGTTAGCACATTTTTGCGTCCGGCTTACGGAGAAAAGCAGAAACATGTTCTATTTACCATGTTGAAATCTGCAAAAAGAGACAAGGTGAACGGATACCATGTCAGTTTTAACAAAGTGGATATCGAAGGTCATGTGGACAGTCTGGCCGTTGTGGTGAATATGTACAGAGAGATCCTTAATGTAGATGCCGCTTTTGGTATATTCGCAAATAAGGCGCGTGACATATGTATGGTCATCGGTCGAAGTAATAACGACGATCTGGATATCGGTGCGGTCATGCGAAGCATGGGCGGCGGCGGGCATCCGGCTGCCGGATCCGCCGTACTCAAGTCCGTTAATCCGGATGAAGTTGAGGATATGATCAAAGCACGAATCGAAGAAAATCAGCAGGAATCCGTGCAGATCGTTGATCTTATGTCCTTTCCCGTTTTCACGGTACTTCCGAATGACAGCATGGAGAAGGTGGCTTCAATTTTAAGGGAAAAAGGCTGTACCGGAGTTCCGGTGGTAAAGGGAGAAAAACTTGTCGGTATTATTTCAAGAAGGGATTTTAAGAAGGTAAAGAAAAAAAACCAGTTTAAGGCTCCGGTGAAGGCATTTATGAACACGAATGTAAAGACCATTTCACCGGACAAAAGCCTGATGCAGGCCGTCCGCCTCATGGTCAAACATGATATCGGTCGACTCCCTGTGGTGGATAACGACCGCGTCATTGGGATTCTGACACGGTCGGATGCCATGCGCTATTTTTATGATCTCTTGCCGGATTGAGAAAGGGATATGGAAGATTATTCCCTTTTATTATTATGTTCCATTGCGGCAAAATAATTGAAAGCCGCCAGATTAATTAGGTCTTTGGTCAGTCTGGGCTGTATACGCTGGTACGTCGAGGCATTTACAATCTGTTCGAGTATGTCTCTTGGATGGCAGCTTCTGAATGGGCGTTTCCCACGAAAATATTTATCAATTAAATAATCTACCATGGCTTCATCATACTTTATGTTATATTGGGGTGCCACAAACTTCATTATGTGCCGAAACTTTTCTTCGGAAGGATCCCTGAGCTTAACTTTATAGGGTATCCGTCTTAAAAAAGCTTCATCCAACAAGTCTTTGGGATCTATGTTGGTGCAAAAAATTAGAAGCTCGTCAAACGGGACTTGAAATTTAATCCCGTTGGACAGGGTCAGAAAATCGATTCGTTTTTCCAGAGGAAGAATCCATCGGTTCAATAAATCCCGTGGACTGATCCTCTGACGGCCGAAATCATCAACCACAAAGGTGCCGCAATTGGCTTTCATCTGGAGCGGGGCTTCTGAGATTTTGGTCTGGGGATTGTAATTGATTTCCAAGGAATCCAAATCCATTTCTCCACCGACGATAACGGCCGGCCGTTCGACTTTAATCCATCGTCTATCGTATTGAAGTCCTTTATCCTCGACAGGATTGTGCCACTGGGGATCGTAGAATTTCAGTAATTCGCCGCTGATAAGCAGGGTTTTGGGTATATAGATGGCATCTTTAAAGCATTTGTGAACTCTCTTGGCGATGGACGTTTTACCGTTCCCAGGTGCGCCATACAAGAACACGCCTCTGCCGGAATTAATTGCCGGTCCCAACGTATAAAAGACATATTGTTCCAGAACCAGGTCGTGGAATGCTTCTCGTAATTCGTTAAGCCCGGGGGTTTCATTTTGAATGGATTGGCTCTCAACGCTTTCCAAATAGTTCGTGAAAAGAATTGGAGCAGAACCCACGTAGGCAGAAGTTTCTGTAGCGATGAGCGCCTTTTCTCGTCCCTGCTCGGTCAGCATGTATGCGAAATCATTGATGCCGGCATCGGATTTGTAGGTTAGAAATAGTTGCTGTTTTAAGTCCGACAGGATCTCTTCAATTATTTTGAAATGGAGACAGATTTCATCAGCAATTTGTCTGCCGGTCATTACCCCACGACTCAGGAGGAGTTTAAAGATAAGATCTTCAACAAGTTTTTCGTTGAGTCCGGTTTGATTCAGATCTTCCAAGACAGGGGGATAAAACTTTTCTCCTGAAAGATCCTCGCTGGAACCATTCGTCTTGTCAAAAAGTTTTGTATATGTAGAACCTTGGCGCTTAAGACTCATGTTTGATTCCTTTTAAGTCTTGCTAATTAGTTGTTGTATATCCTTCAGATACCAGCAATTAATCAGACAGTCAACCCGCAATCTTTTCAAAATTTTACCGAATTCCATAGAATTTTAGCCCAGTTCGTCAGTATGCTTGATCCTGGTTTTTTATTGGAGATACGCTTGTCAGAAATAGTCTGGGTCGGTGGAGTCGCCATTCGCCAAGGACGATGGTGAACCATGATTTTTTTTCAACGGTATCAATGGGTGCGGTTGACTTTAACGATTATGAATCATCTTTGCCAAAGCTTCCAAAGCCATACGGTAACCTTGAACACCGAATCCTGCAATCTGGGCGGTTGCCACATCAGATATAACGGATTTGTGTCTAAACAGTTCCCTTTTGTAGACGTTGGAAATATGCATTTCGATGACAGGGATGTCAAGCAGAAGCAGTGCGTCTCGGATGGCGATACTGGTATGGGTAAAAGCAGCAGGATTGATAATAAGTCCTTTTTGTATAACTGCGGCTTCCTGGATCTTATCAACAATGGCCCCTTCATGGTTGGATTGAAAGGTCTCAACGGCAAGGCCGAGTCTTTTCCCAAGTTTTTCAAGGGATGCGTTAATTTCATCAAGGGTCGTCTTGCCGTAAATTTCGGGCTCTCTTTTTCCCAGCATATTCAAGTTGGGACCGTGAATGACCAATACGTTCGAATTTTCTTTGCTCTGCGCCATGGTATCATCTGCTCCTGTTTTAGTTGCCGATTAACGCTCGAAATTTAGATATGGTTTTTTGGTAGTCCGTACTTTTAAAAATTGCAGACCCGGCCACAAAGACATCCGCTCCGGCATCCGATATGCTTTTAATGGTTTTTTCGTTGACCCCACCGTCGATCTCGATAAGGGTCGCCAGCCCCCGGTCTTGTAGCATTCCCCGGAGGGCACTGATTTTATCTAAACTGCTGGGTATAAAACTCTGACCGCCGAATCCCGGATTAACGCTCATTATCATTATCAAATCAACATCTTCCAGGATCCACTCGATGGCGGACAGCGGGGTTGAAGGATTCAGTACAACACCGGCACGAACATCGGATTCTTTTATCATCTGGATCGTTCGGTTCAGGTGGGTGCAGACCTCTACCTGCACTGAAATCAGGTCGGCCCCGGCGTTTGCAAAATCGACGATGTAGCGTTCCGGATTTTCAATCATCAGATGGACGTCCAGTGGAAGTGATGTTGAACGTTTCGCAGCTTCAACGATCAAAGGACCGATGGTGATGTTCGGCACAAAATGGCCGTCCATGACATCTACATGAATCCAGTCTGCTCCGGCGTCTTCAACAGATTTAATCTCAGCGCCCAATTTTGAAAAATCAGCAGACAGTATGGATGGTGCAATATATTTCATTATCAACTCTCCTATTCCGACCCGTCGGAAATCCGTTTTAAAGGCTATTTTGCTGTAACTACTCAGGCATTTAGGTTGAAGACTGAAGGCTGAAGTATATCAATCATCTCGCAACGCTCGAATTAAACCATTCAAGACCTTCTCTGTTTCGACAATCTTTGCTTCAAG
>JAFCZV010000363.1 GCA_019314155.1 Deltaproteobacteria bacterium | reverse complement strand
GGCCCAGCTTAATCTAAAGGAAAAACGAAAATTGAAAAAAGAAAAGAAGAAATAAATGCCCAGTGTTGTTCGGTGACCTTAAATCAAGCACGGAAAACTTGTGTGTACTGCTATAAAACGCACGTTTCACGTCCCTAAAAATTTCGTGTGATATCGTTTTTTCAAATAGGGCAAATCAGTTTCACATGGTTTGCTCTTTTCATTTTTATGATATATGTAATCCCATTAGAGTTGATTCAGGTTGCTTTGGCAATTGTCAATGTGAAAAGAAAAATCCAAAAAGCAGGTGATGTTTACCAGATGTCCGCCGGGTAGTGGATGGCTTAAAGAACAAGAGTCCTTTTTGAATTTCTTTGGTAATTAGGATATATGTAACCGTGATCGGTTGATCGCATGTTGCGTGACTGGCAAGCAAACACACGTTTTTAAAAGATCCAATTCCGTGATATAGTCTCAATAGATCTGCACCGGCTCATATCTGGTTTTCTAGCAAACACACTGCATTTTGGCACGGATAACATTCCGAAGGTGATGATATCCGGACCCGTATAATCACTTATTAGGCGAAAACGCAAACTGAGGAGGAACTATGTTGTCTGCAGATGAATTAAAAGAACAAGTTCAAGCCATGGGAGCAGACTTGGTAGGTGTAGCGAGTGCCGATTCATCCCTCTTGCAAGAGCACGGCGAAAAACCTGAGAGACTATTGCCTGAGGCGCAATCGGTAATTAGTATCGGTGTTGCTTTAAACCGAACTGCTGTTTGTTCTGGTAATCTTATTTTGAACCGTTATGACACGATGTGTGTTTATGAACGCATTAATCATATCTGCATGGAAACGATTAGGTTGCTCTCCAGAGAGGGTGCCAGTGCCATCGGCGTGCCTCCTTATCTTCCTGTAAATATGGCATCTGATGCGAAGGGGATGAAGGGTGAAATCAATCATAAAACAGTCGCAGCCGTTGCAGGTTTGGGTAATATTGGATTAAGCCGGCTATTACTTACTCCTGACTTTGGCCCCTTCGTACGTTTGGGCACTATCATTACGAATGCACCATTGAGTATAGATCAACCTTTGGAGGAAAATCCTTGTGATCAGTGTGATTTATGCCGAACGGCATGTCCAGCGGAAGCCATCCAAGAAGACGGGACCCTTGATTATCGTGCTTGTACTAATAATGCGTTGCGTAGCGGTTTGCCAGGGGCTATCGGTATTGCAAGAAAATTTATAGGTGCTGAAGAAAAGGAGATCAAAGGAGCAATCTATAGTCCTGATTTCTGGGACATTTGGCAATCAGCTGTTTCTGGCATTTTCTACAATTGTTCAGAATGCATGGCATCCTGTCCTATCGGATCCGATTGATAAAATGCTTTCAAGAGATATTTTGGGATAGCTCGGACAAAATCTCTACTATAAACATCAATATGTTGCTTTCTTCTTTTATTTCCTAAAAGTTAAGTATGCTATGGATTGTTGACTGGTGCGTGGCTGTGAGCTGCAATTTTTATGTTATATGTAATCAATAAGAATCGGATTCAGGTTGTTGTTTTGGCAAGATATATTAAGTCGTCCCTCAAGGGAAATCCATCCCTTGAGAATAATGTTTTTCCTCATCATTCCCATATTGGGTGCAATTTCGAGATCGTCATAATATAGGAAAGGTACATGGATGCCATTGTTGACCCCAAAGATTTTCCTGCTAGCCAAAAATGTACATATTTGAATGCCGCTAATGTGGCCTTAATGTACCAAGGTGCTGAAAAAGCTATCATCGAATGGCAAAAAGACCTTGCTGAAAATGGTAGCATAAACTTTGATGAAACTGCTGAAGCAACCGTATTCGGTGGCTTGCATAGTGCCGCCGCACGTCTTTTAAATGCTCAGCCCGAGGACATTGCAGTGGGATCCAGCGCAACAGAACTTATCAGTTCATTGGCTTGGGCGGTCGCTCCTGAGTTTGGGACCAGTGTGGTCAGTACGGATATCGTATTTCCTAGTACACTCTATCCCTGGCTTCGTGTAGCAAGGCATACGAACTGTGAGATTAGGTTGGCTAAGGGGCAAAACGGTTATGCCAACCCAGATGATGTGATCCAACTAATCGATAATCGTACTGCTGTTGTGTGCGTTTCGCACGTTGAATACGGAGGTGGACAGCGCTATGATCTGCTAAAGATGGCGGATGTGGCGCATGAGCACGACGCTCTCTTGGTGGTTGATGCAACTCAGTCTGCCGGTGCCATTCCGATAGATGCACCAGCATGTGGTGTGGATGCTTTAGTATCCGGTGGCTACAAGTGGCTTTGCGGACCATTCGGTGCAGCGGTGATGTATCTTGCACCTCATTTGCAGAATGAGTTAGACCCCGGATTAGTAGGATTTCGCAGTCATAAAGACATGTGGGATCTTCAGGCGGACCGACTCGAGTTGCCGACAACGGCACAGCGTTTTGAATATAGTACCATGGCTTATGGCTGTGCTATAGGTTTGGCGCGTTCAATAGAATACTTGGTGGATATCAGTGTGGTGCGCATTTTTTCGTACAACAAACATTTAGCTAATTTATTGATTGAAGGCTTGGAAAAGCGCAATGTGGAAATTATCTCGTGGAAATTATCTCGCCTCGTAATGATACAGAGCAGACCTCCATTGTGGCTGCACGGTTTCCGGGAAAGGATCCGGCGGAAGTGGCTCGAAAACTTAAGGCGGCTCAAATTATGGTTTCATGGAGAAAGGATTTTGTCAGGTTTTCTCCCCACCTTTACAACCAGTCAGCTGATATTCAACAAGCTTTGGACAGAATTGACGAAATTCTATAACAGCACTATGTTCTATTCTTTTGTAAGCAGTACAGACGACACGTACATCTGATTATTAGAATCGAACTGTTTCGTGGGTTTCATTTTTATATCTTTAATCTCGAATTAAGTATACTCCACCTCAACGTTGCAAAAGTCGAGGATGCCTCAGATCCGCGGCGTCAAGGGTGAAGCCGTAGTCATTTACTGCGAGCCTTTGACAACAAAGGAGATGGGGTATCCTCGGCTTTCCCATGGGGTAAACAACACGGTGAAAAAAGATTCCTTTTTGGATATCACTGGCAGTTGAATCCAGTATGTTGGCAATAAATGAACACAATGCTATGGTTTAAGCGGTTTTACACAAATCTCATCGTGTTGTTTATGCAACTATGAGGTAAAACAAGGGCGTCAAGTCTTCATTCTTCACAGGGTTTAATGGAAAGTGAAGAATGAAGACTTGATCCTGATCCTGATGCTGTTCAACTGTAAAAGAGGTTACCCAGTCTTACGGATTCTGGCCGTTTTTTCTTCAAAAATCGGCCAAGTTACCCAAAGCGTTAGTCATTGAGGATGCGAATTATGAGCTTTAAATTTAGTGATATAGAAGATGCTTATTTATTTGTAAGCATGGGTCCAGAATTTAGTAATCAAGCAATTCTATGTAAGAAAACTGGAAAAATCTATTACGCATCTGAATATGGAGATGAAAATGAAATTCCTGAAGACGTATATGAAAATGATGAGTGTATAGAAATCTCCGGCAAAAATACATTGGATTTAGGAACTAATCTGGTTTTCGAATTTGCGGAAAAAAATCTTCCTGAAATGTATGAACAAGTTCGCCAGATATTTAGAAAAAAGGGCGCTTACGCAAGATACAAAGATTTGCTTGACGAGAAGGGTTTATTACAACGTTGGTATGACTTTGAAAATGATAGGCAAACACAAGCTCTCAAAGAATGGTGCGCTGATAACAAAATAGAACTGGATGGCTAACAATGGTTTGCATTCAGAACGCCGAAACGTTGCGCTTTTTCGGGGAAAATCCAGTATGCGAAGTGATTCTTTTAATGCACGGCTTTTCAGCCTGGCGAGTTGTGGATTCACCTGGTTCAAGCCCAGGATGGGTAGAAGGTGAGTGGGTTTCATCTTAATAAGAAAACAAGGATCCCCCATTGCCTACTTTTGATTTTCACGGAATCTCAGAAAAGGACTTGTTATTTTTGATGTTTATTTCTATTCTGCTTAGAATGCAATCCAAGCATAAAATCCTTTTCAAAAGGAGGTGATTAAGGATAAATAAATTTCTATTTTTCAAACACGACAATGTCAATCGAAAGGAGATCAAAATGAGAAACAGAATCTTGACCACAGCAGTTTTCACTGTCTTTGCAGCGGTGCTGCTGCTCATGCCAGGCTTTACAGCAAAAGCGCAGGCCGCAGATAAAATCGGTTGGGTCGGCCCTGTTTACAAGGAATTATCCGAAAGTCTGAACAAGGGTTTCAAGGCGCACTATAAGAAGACCTATGGGAAGGACGTGGACATCACGTTCGTGCGGCCGGGTGGATGGCCGGTCTGCGTGGACAAAGTGAGAATATGGAAAGGCAAACCAGATGCCGACATCTTCCTGGGCGCAGGTGCTCCGGCGCATGAAGTCTTAAAGCAAGACGGATTGATTGTCCCTTACAGACCAAAGAATTGGGATAAGATTCCCGCCGAATGGCACGGCATGAAGGTAAAAGATAAAGATGATTATTGGACCTGCTTCGCTCCATGGATCGTCACCAATCTATATAACGAGAAGGTTTTGAAAAAGCTGAGACTGCCGCCGCCGAAAACGTGGAACGATCTGCTCAACCCCATTTACAGAGGCAACATTGTGCATACGCTGCCATATGCCTCCGGCACCATGCATGAAGCCATAGAAATTCTCATACAAGGATTTGGAGAAAAGGAAGCTTGGAGATATCTCAGGTTGCTGGCGGCGCAGTTGGCCCGCTTCTCCACCGGCAGCACAGATACGACCAATCTAGTGAAGCGCGGCGAAGTTCCCATCGGGGTCGCGCAGCCGCAAATGAATGCGATGGCTGCACGCAAAGACGGCTATCCCGTACGTGATCTGCTCCCGGAAAAAACGATCCTGGTTCCGGAGGCAGTGGCGTTGCTCAAAGGCGCACCCAACGAAGCGGTCGGAAAGATCTTTCTGGACTGGCTGTTCAGCAAGGACGGACAAAAACACGTGCTGGAGGGCCGTTACTTCGCAGCCAGCACGGACATTAAATTCTCTGCGTGGGAAAAAGAAGGCGTCACCATGGCCAAACACGCCAAGAAAGCGCTGGGAGTTGATTCATTCTGGGATCTGGATGTCGGATTCATTGAGTACGATTTGGATCTTGCCACAAAGAGGTGGGACGACGTCAACCGCAAATATGAGATGGAGATTTACAGAAAGTGGGGCGAGTTGAAAAGCAGTCTGTTCCTGATAGAGGAAGTTGAGGGAGAAATTCAAGCGGCCAAAGCCCTGAAAATGAACGTAAAAAAGGCTCAGGCAAAAATAAAAGAAGCCAGAAAGCTCTTTGAGTATGATGGCGCCTACGCGGCCGCCCGCCTGGCTGCATCCAAGGCCCGCGCTCTGCTTGTTGCACCGTAACGACAGCATAAGATCGGGCTTACATTGTTTGATATACGGGGCTCGCCCTGTTGAATGCAGTTCTGCGCCCACGCAGTGGATTCGACGGGGTGAGCTGCGACTCGACCTTTTATCAAATATGAGGTAGTAAAGGACATGATATGACCCGCGGCAATATCTTTCTGGCAGCACTCCTCTGGTC
>JAFCZV010000046.1 GCA_019314155.1 Deltaproteobacteria bacterium | reverse complement strand
AAGGAGATTTAACAGTAATGTATGAATTAAAAGTTGTTACGGGTTTTGCAGCAGCCCATCAGCTTAAAATGGTGGGTAAAAAATGTGAAAACTTGCATGGACATAACTGGAAGATCGAAGTCTGTATCGCCGGAGAGCATCTCAACAATGCGGGGGTATTGATCGACTTTGGAGAATTGAAGCAGTATGTTTCTGAAATCATGGCAAGGCTGGATCACAAGTTTTTAAACGAACTCGATTACTTTCATGATGACAACCCGCCCTCTTCGGAAAACATTGCCCGGTATATTGCAGACGCCCTTCAATCCATGATCAACAATTCTGACGTCAAAGTTGCCCGGGTAACTTCCTGGGAATCGGAGAACGCCTGTGCGACATATATTGTAACTTAATAATTTGTCTCTATCACCCCATTTTTTCATACTGTTTCATTAATTCATCTCTCGAAATGATTGCAGCCACATCTCTGACGTGCTGACGGATATTTTCAAGTCCGCCCTCCTGCCGGTCAACCAGAATAACCGCTTTAACCACATCCAGTCCTTCGGAACCGGCCCGTTCTATAGCCTTGATTGTGGAACCACCGGTTGTAGCAACATCATCGATGATTACAACCCGCTGTCCCGGTTGCATGTCACCTTCGACCCACTTGACAATTCCATGATCTTTTCGGGTCTTGCGTATGGAAAAGGCATTTATCGGACTTTCTTTTAGTTCTGAAACAAATGCCGTAGCCATAGCCATTGGATCGGCACCGAAAGTAAGCCCGCCAATACCGTTCGGCTTTAAATCTTTTATGATATCGAATACAAGATGGCCCACCAGAAACATACCTCTCGGGCTTAATGTCGTCGGCTTGCAATTCACGTAAAAACGACTCATTCTGCCTGAAACAAGTTTAAAACTCGGCGCTTCGGTGTATTTAAAAGATTTTCTACATATGATTTCAATAAGCTCCTGTTTCATATCGACTCTGCTCCGCTGGTTTTTTTAAATGAACTCAAATAGTCAAACGCTTCTCTTTACAATAAATATATAACCCGGAATCTTCAGCCAAACACGCTAAGGTCATATTTAATTCTGATGCCAGTTCTACGGCCAGTGATGTCGGGCGAGAAAAAGCCAGTATAACGGGTAGCCGAGCCCGTGCAGCCTTTTGCACCAGTTCGTAACTAATACGGGAGGAAAGTACCAGCATCACAGCCTCATCAAGCTTGCGATCCAAGAAAAGTTTTCCGATGGCCTTATCAAGGGCGTTGTGTCGACCGACATCTTCAGCCGAAGATAACAGCTTAAAATCAACCGCATAAAGAGCAGCGGCGTGAGACGCACGGGTTTTATCACGCAAGGGCTGGTGTTGGGAAAGATTTTCAAGAATTTGCACAGCCAGACCAACATCAATCCGAGTATTGTCTTTGATTGGTTGAATCTTCTGATAAAGATCTTTAACAATCTCCTTGCCACAAATTCCGCAACTTGTCTGGCTGATAAAACCACGCCTGTCCAAAAGACCGGTTATCTTATCGAGCCTCGATTTGCTGATGGTAACGGTGACAACATTGGGATCAATGTCATCACAACTAGATATCGTGTTAAAATCATCCGGTGTATCTACAATCCCTTCGCCCAGGCAGAAACCGGCAGCATGGACCAATTCATCACCCGGTGTACGCATCACAACAGAATACGGTTTTCCTTCAACATAAATTGACAGGGGCTCTTCGCCAATGAGCATGTGCTCGGAAGATCGGACGATCTTTTTATCCCGGGATACAACCATATGCTTAATGCATGTTTCCAAAAAAAACCTCCTGAATGAATTGCAGATATCGGATACCTGAGTTTTGATATAAGTTCAAGGTCTTTTATATCTCTCCACAGGGTTAAAATCAATGTCAGATGGCATTTAATCTTTTCCGAATACCGAGAAAGAAAGTACAGCATCGGGAATATCCTTGGCAAAGCCCAAAGAGCAGTAGGACACCCAGAATCACGGCACTGCCCATCTGTATAAAATGAGGGATTATATCAGCGGCCTGTCCGGCTACTGCCGTTGCTGAAATACCCATACTGTAATAGAGCATGTCCGTAAAAAACCCTAATATGATAGAACATATAGCAATTGAACCGAGATATATCATAAGAGACCTTTTCCCAAGAAGACCGGAAACTACGCTCATAGAGGCAACGTTGGTTGCAGGACCGGCCAGCAAAAAGACAAGGGCCGCACCTGGATTCAACCCTTTGAGTACCAAAGCGGCTGCAATCGGTGTGGAGGCGGTGGCACAGACATACATGGGGATGCCTGCAACCAGCATAACGAGAATGGCAATTAAGTTGTTGGTCAGGTAGGATTCGAACAGCGCATCAGGAATCATGTAGGTTATCATACCGGCCATCAGAATACCAAGAATAAACCATTTGCCGATATCACCCAGAAGATCGACAAAGGCATATTTCAAGCCTGAAACGATTTTGGCTGTAAATGTTTTCTCCATCGGTTTGCCCGGATTCACCACCGTACTGTTGCATCCGCCGCAATCAATTGAATCGGAACATGAAATTTGAGAAAAATTATCTGACGAATTGTTCCATCGGGTGGAGAAGTTTTCGGATAAACCTGCTACAATGGCGGTAATAAATGCCGCCACAGGACGAATCAGCGCAATAATCGGGTCCATAAGCGCAAAAGTCAGCGGTATTGAGTCGATACCTGTTTCGGGTGTTGAAATAAGAAATGACAAGGTCGCTCCGTTGTCGGCCCCCTGTCGCTTCAGGCCTGCCGCCGCAGGTAAAACACCGCAGGAACACAACGGAATTGGAATCCCCGCAAGAGCGGCCAGGAAAACGGACCGTACTTTTCCGCCGCCGAGGTACCGGCCGATGGTTTCGGGTTTTATAAAAACATAAAGAATGCCGGCGATGAAAAAGCCCAATAGCATGTAAACGGCTGATTCATAAAAAACTTGCCATGAAGCAAGTATGATTTCAATAACCACGGTTATCATTCATTAAAACCTTTCTGACAGTATTTTTATTTACTCCCTAACATGTTGCAGGCTCTGGCTGATAAGAGATTTTACATGATCATCGTCCAGACGATAAAACACGATTTTCCCTTCTCTTCGAAAGCGTACGATTTTTAAATTTCTGAGAATCCGAAGTTGATGTGAAACAGCGGATTCGGAAGACCCGCAAACAACGGCCAGGTCACAAACACAGAGTTCGCAGGCAGACAGTGCAATAACTATTTTTAGCCGGCCTGGATCGCCCAGTGCCTTGAAAATATCGGTCATGCTCTGAAGTGTATTTAAATCGGGAACGTTATCCACAGCACGCTTTACCTGGGTCATATGCAATATTTTTTCCTGGCACTGTTCCATCACTTACCTCCTATTATATGATCAGATGTTCATATGTCAACTTGAAACAAATGTCAATACCATAATCTCTGGATTCCAGGGTGAACGCATTTGACTCCGGTACAGCGAAGCGACGGCGTGGTTCTCTCTCTATTGGGATTCAAATGCGTTTGCTCTGCTCTGGATTCTGATTGTTACAAAAATTTTGTCTTGACAAATTATAGAGGTTGACTAATAATGGTGATTTTCTTAAATAATAGTAGCTAAAATAAAGTGCGCGGCAGGAGGAGTCAAACACATGTACGCTATCGTTAATACCGGCGGAAAACAATATAAAATTCGTCAGGACGATATTTTAAGAGTCGAAAAAATCCCTGGAGAAATCGGCAGCCCTGTTTCTTTCGACCGTGTCCTTATGTTTTCAGATGGTGAAAACATCCGCATCGGTCAGCCCATTCTTGATAATGTAGCAGTCGAAGGACACATTGTCGAGCAGGGAAAGGGTAAAAAAATTATCGTCTTCAAGTATAAAAAACGTAAAAGATATCGCCGAAAACTGGGGCATCGACAACAGTATACGGCAATTAAAATAGACAGTATCGGAACTTAAAAAAGAGACCTTTGAAAACTTATTTGATTGTGCTCGAGGTAAGGCAAAGATGCCAGACTTTAAACGGGAGAATGCGAAAACTTTTTTCGCATTCCACGGGGCAGGCAGGAATACATTGAGCATTTCGAGGATTGAAATTTGATCCCTGCATTGGATATGGGGAAAAGGACACGCTATTTAAAGGTCTTAAAGAGGTTATTTCTTTTGGCAAGGAGTTTTAATAATGGCACATAAAAAAGCAGGCGGCAGTTCCAGGAACGGACGCGACAGTCAAGGGCAACGCCGGGGCGTAAAACGATACAGCGGTCAAACAGTAAAGGCGGGTAATATCCTGGTTCGCCAACTGGGCACAAAGATACATCCCGGTAACAATGTGGGCATGGGCAGAGATTATACGCTGTTTGCCAAGGTTAATGGTGTTGTTACTTTTGAAAGACAGGGTCGTTCTCGCAAAAAAGTAAGTGTTTATGCAGAGTGAAATTCATTGATGAAGCGGTTATTACCGTTCAGTCCGGTGACGGCGGTAGAGGTTGTGTGAGTTTTAGGCGTGAAAAGTTTATTCCACGCGGAGGACCGGACGGTGGCGACGGTGGCAAGGGCGGAGATGTTATATTAAAGACAACATCAAGAAAACGCACCCTTTATCAGTTTAGATACAAAAAACACTTCAACGCCAAAAAAGGTGCCCATGGCCAGGGCAAAAAGAAAACCGGCAAAAACGGCCAAAACCTCGTCATTGAACTTCCCCCCGGAACCCTGGTCACCGATGCCAACACCGGATCCGTTATAAAGGACCTGGTCAAAACCAACGAAACATTTGTAATTGCGATAGGCGGCAGAGGCGGTCAGGGAAATACACGTTTTAAAACTTCAACAAACCGGGCACCCCGTTTCGCCCAGCCCGGTGAACCCGGGGAAACCATAACACTTAAGCTGGATCTTAAACTTCTGGCCGATGTCGGTATCATCGGGCTCCCCAATGCCGGCAAATCTACGCTCATTCGCGCCATTTCTTCAGCTCGTCCCAAGATCGGCAATTATCCCTTTACTACAATTACGCCCAGTCTCGGCGTGGTTCAAACCGACTGGACAGAGCCGTTTGTAGTGGCCGATATCCCCGGATTGATCGAAGGCGCCCATAAAGGAACCGGACTTGGCATTAAATTTCTCCGGCACATCGAGCGCACCCGAATTCTGGTTCATCTGATCGACATTGCAACCATCGATCTTGACAACCCGCTGCAGGCATATAATATCATAAATCAAGAACTTGCCCTGTATAATTCAGAGCTGGCTCAAAAACCTCAGATTATTGTACTCAACAAAATTGACCTGCCCCATATCCGGAAAGCAGCAGAAATTTTTCAATCTGCGGTTAAGGATCGGAAAATCGGATTAATTTCCGCTCTGACCGGCAAAGGCGTTGAAGAATTAAAGCGGCAAATCGCTCACGTGTTAAACCAATCTTATGAAGAATAATAGAAAATCGATATTTAACAACGCCAAGCGATTGGTGGTGAAGGTTGGCAGTAATGTCTTAACAGAAGATGATGGTCTGAATTTAAAAGCGATACGATCTATCAGCAGGCAAATTTGCCGTTTAATTGACAGCGGACTCGAGGTGATCCTGATCTCTTCAGGTGCAATGGCATCAGGGGTGAAAAAAGTCGGTCTTGATAAAAGGCCGGATGAAATCCCCAAGCGCCAAGCTGTTGCTGCCGTTGGACAGGCAGGACTTATCATGGAATATGAAAAGGCGTTTGCCCGGTATCACAAAAAAGTTGCTCAGATTCTGCTGACCGGTGATGACCTGAATAACCGAAGAAGATATTTGAACGCTCGCAATACGATCTGCATGTTGTTATCGTGGCAGATTGTTCCGATCATCAATGAAAACGACACGGTAATGATCGAAGAAATTCAATTTGGAGACAATGATAACCTTGCGGCCATGATTACACTCCTGATGGATGCGGATATTCTTGTCAGCCTGACGGATATCGACGGCCTTTATACAAAAAATCCCCGAAAATACCCTGATGCAGAACTGATTCCGTTGGTCTCAAGCATCCGGGAGAGCATCGTAAAAGTTGCCGGTGATATCCCGGGCCCCCTTGGCACCGGCGGAATGCTCAGCAAGATAAACGCTGCAAGAAAGGTTACCGCTTCTGGAATTCCCATGGTCATCGCAAACGGCGGCAAACCGGATATCTTAATAAAACTTTTTTCCGGAAAAGAGATTGGAACGTTTTTTGTTTCAAAAAAGAAAAAGCTTAAAAGCCGAAAATGCTGGATAGCGTTTACCTTAAAACCCAAAGGCGTTATCAGAATTGATGACGGTGCCTCAGCGGCCATCCTGAACAGGGGCAAAAGTCTTTTACCCAGCGGCATTGTCGATGTGGAAGGTAAATTTAATGTGGGCGCTCCTGTGGAATTTAAAAACAGCGACAATGAAACGCTGGGAACCGGCCTTGTTAATTACAGTTCCTCTGATATTCGCAAAATCATGGGACTCAAATCGAGCCGGATTAAAAAGATTCTGGGACATAAACCGTATGATGATGTTATCCATAGAGATAACCTTGCCATTACATCTGAATATCATAATTCATAACAACCCTTTTTTATAGGTAAAAACCATGACCGTCGAAAAAGAAATTATAAAAATGGCCGAGGCGGCCCGGACTGCCTCCTCGGAGATTGCCAGATGTTCTTCAAATAAAAAAGATGATGTTCTTCTTGGCATTGCCGATAAAATTGAAGGAAAATCATCGAATATAAAGGAAGCCAACCAAAAGGATCTTTTCCGTGCAAAGGAGATGGGCCTTTCCGATGCCATGATTGATCGGCTTACAGTGTCCGACGCAACTATTAAATCCATGGCGAATGGTTTAAGGGAAGTTGCCCGGCTCAATGACCCTGTAGGCTCCATAACCAAGGCCTGGAAGCGGCCAAACGGCCTGGAAGTTTCTCGAATACGCATACCGCTGGGTGTTATCGGGATTATTTACGAATCGCGCCCCAATGTAACCATAGATGCTGCCGGACTTTGCTTGAAAGCAGGCAATGCTGTCATACTTCGCGGCGGATCTGAAGCGCTTCATTCCAACCAGGCCCTGGCCGGTATCATCGGGGAGGTTCTCAATGAATCCGGTCTCCCGGGAAAAGCTGTACAGGTTATACCCGTCAGGGATCGAGAAGCTGTCAACTTTCTTTTAAATCAGGAAGAATACATCGATCTGATTATTCCTCGGGGGGGAGAAGGTTTGATCCGGTTTGTCGTAGAACATTCAAGAATACCCGTATTGAAGCATTATAAAGGTGTCTGCCATGTGTATGTGGACGAAGGAGCAGACATGTCCATGGCCGAAGAAATCTGTTTCAATGCCAAGGTGCAGCGTCCGGGGGTTTGCAATGCCATGGAAACGATGCTGGTACATCGGTCAATCGCGCCAAAATTTCTGCCTAAAATAGCCGAACGTTATGTAAGATCAGGGGTTGAAATCAGAGGCTGCCCTGAAACATGTCAGGTATTACCGGATGCACAAAAGGCTGAAGAAGCCGACTGGCCGGCAGAATATCTCGAGCTTGTTTTGGCCGTTAAGGTGGTCGGGGATATGGACCGGGCTATCTCGCACATTGCAAATTACGGCTCAAGCCATACGGAAGCCATTGTGACACGCAGTTATGAAAGGGCCAAACGTTTTGTGCGGGAAGTCGATTCTTCGGTGGTTCTGGTCAATGCTTCCACACGATTTAATGACGGTGGTGAGCTCGGATTGGGCGCTGAAATCGGAATCAGTACTTCAAAACTGCATGCCTTCGGCCCCATGGGGGTGGAGGAACTTACGACGACCAAATTTGCTGTATTTGGAGATGGGCAGATAAGAACATAGAACCATTGCCATAAAATGTTCCCATTGATCCGCAGATTTATTTTCCGATTTCATCTTGAGGCCATTTGAAGTGTTATTGTTTGAAAAGTGGGGAATTTTTGAAACGCATAGGACTCTTTGGCGGTACGTTTAACCCGATTCATATGGGGCATGTCCATGTGATTCGCGAAGTTAAAGAGGGATTTGATCTGGACAAAATTTTTTTAATCCCTTCGGCCCTGCCACCACACAAGGAGACGGCAGGAATAATAGACGTACTGGATCGTATTGAGATGATCCGGCTTGCATTTTCAGACGATCCTGATTTTGTGGTCTCCGATGTTGAGCTGAAGCGTTCAGGGTTTTCATATACCATCGATACGGTTCGCCATTTTAAATCCATTCTACCCGAGAATGCCCAACTCTACTTCATTGTGGGGCTGGATGCATTTTTGGATGTAGATACCTGGAAATCTTATAAGGATCTTTTCCCGCTGATTCCGTTCATCGTCATATCTCGAACCACAACAGGGCAAAGCGATACGGTTTTGCAATGGAAAAACCTTGAAAGTTATATTAAATCCAGAATTTCAGACAGATATAAACAATCTGCTTCGCGATCATGCTACGTTCATGACAAGAAACAACCGATTTTTTTGTTTGAGGTCACCCCTGTGGATATTTCATCGACCGAAATTCGCGAGCGTATCAGAAAAGGACGCACGATTAAATCTCTGGTCCCGGAAATTGTCGAAGATTTAATAAAAACCAAAGGACTCTATTTATGACAAATGTGCCTGATTCTTCCATGGATCCGAACCTTGATCTTTTTGTTAAAGCCGCTATGAGAAAAAAAACGATCGACCTGGTGGTTCTGGACGTCCACAAGTTAACTTCTTTAGCCGACGTCTTTATCATCTGCAGTGGCAGATCCAACCGTCAGGTTTCGGCCATTGCGGAACATATTCAGTTGGATCTTAAGAAACAGGGGATAACACCATTGAGTGTTGAAGGGAAAAAAGAAGGACATTGGGTTGTACTTGACTATGGCCATGTGATCATACATGTTTTTTTCGAACCCGTACGTGAGTTCTATGATCTTGAAAGTCTCTGGATAGATGCGGAACCCATAAAAACCAAAAGCCTCATCAACACCAGGGAAGAGAGAATTTAAAAGTACTCAAAACCCAGCGTCACCCAATTTTTAATAGTTAATCCAGTATTAAAATAGATATTTTTTTGACCCCTTCCATTGACAAATCCTATTGCCGGAACTATGTTGTTACTGTTTTTAAGCCCGATCAGACAGGCAATTTTTTTAAAAAGGAGAGTATAATGGTTGAAGTTACAGAAGCAGCAACGAAACAGATTGCTGAATATTTCAAAGGTAAAGATGTCGCACCGATCCGGATCTTTTTAAATTCAGGAGGATGAGGCGGCCCGTCTCTTGCTATGGCTCTGGATGAGCCAAAAGATACAGACGATGTCTTTGACATCGACGGTTTTAAATATCTTGTTGACAAAGAGTTTTTGATAAAGGCAACACCGATTAAAGTAGATTTTTCGGAAATGGGATTTAAACTCGATTCCGGGATAGATTTCGGAGCAGGATGTTCAGGCTGCGGAACAGAAAGCACCTGCGGTTAAGCATCTATCTGATTTTATTTAAAGGGTAACACTTCAATTGTGTTGCCCTTTTTTTTTCAAAATAAAATGTTACAAGATATGAAATGTCGCCCGCTAAAGACTTTTTACGGGTTCAAAACGCTTTAACCCTTGATGAAGGTTTAGGCAGAACACGGAATACACACCCGCTTACCGTCATCTGTTTCAACCATCTTTGTTGACATGGTCATTTCGCCGCACGTTACGCATGCTTCTGACCGTGCCAGTTGGGCATAGGGCGGCATAATAAACCGGATCTCCTCTGTATAGAAGACCTCGGCAAAGGGTTTTGATAGAAGGTCTTTCGATTTCAGCATCTTATGGCGTCGTTGCTCTTTTTCGGTTGCCGTGCCTGATGAAATGGCTGTGTCGAGCCGACCGCCCCAGAAGTATTTGCAACGCGTCAACTGCGCATGAGTCATTTTCACTAATGGCAACAACCTCTTCATCCTTTGATCGTTTAAGTTTAAGAAGACTCATGGCCTCTTTGGCAACAAGATAACCGTACACAAGACCCGGACAAAGATGCCCGTGAAATTCGATGCATTTCTTTAGATCTTCCGGCAGGTTGAATTTTATATCTTGTGTCTCTTTCATGGGCAACCTCCTTTAATCCGATGGTCAGTCCGACGTAAAGCTTTGACCGCGTAGAAAGTCGGAAAAACAACCATTTTATTTCCTTTAGGCAATCTGTTTACTAGGGGATTCTAAATCTTCATCTTCAGAATCTTCATCTTTAGAATCTTCATCTTCAGAAAAATTAGGGTCGGAGGAGAGATCCCCGGCATGGTTAGATTTTTCTGAAGGTTTAGTTCTATCTTTGTTTTCACGAAGATCCGATTTTAGGACCTCGATATATTTCCTCGCCAGTTTTTCTCCCCCTAATTTCAGGTATAACAGAATGATTTTGTGTGTGTCCCGCTCATTTCTCTGTTTATAAGGGACCAAATTTATCAAACGTTTAAAAGTATATTGAAATTTATCCGGAATATTCAAACTCTTTACCATTATCTCTCCAAGGTGCAATTCCTATTTAAACTTAATTTTGATGGCTTTGAAAAAACCCGCTTTTAAATTCATTAGCTTTCACAATAAGTCATGACTGAAAAAAGTAAAGTATTTTATCAATTTTTTTAACACTTTTGTCCCCACACGAAGAATATTCGGAACACGGAAATTTGGGATCTCGAGTCCCAAGAAAAATATTATGAATTGAACAAATCATAATAGATATGATAACATCTATGTCAAACGGAAATTTCTTCGCAACCATAAATCAATTTCTACTTAATGAGGATTAATAAAGACCATGACCCTTCAAGGATTGAATCCAGGAAATATATTGAAAACATCGGGAAGCTATTGGGAATCTTGTACCCTTCACGCCGGAGTCAAACTCGATGTTTTTTCGATTATCGGCAACAACCGTCTCTCCAACAAAGATGTCGCAGATAAACTCCATGGCGACCGGAAAGGCGTTGAAATCCTTCTTAATGCCCTTACCGCTATGGGTCTCTTGGAGAAAAATGACAATGCCTATTCAAACACTCTCTTAAGTTCGGCTTTTCTTATCAAGGATGCTTCCCGTTATATCGGCCACATCATCCTACACCATCATCATCTGGTGGATTCCTGGAGCAGACTGGATGTTGCGGTTAAATCAGGCCAACCGGTGAGAGATAGCGCCTCTCATACGGATGAAGAACGCCGAGAAAGTTTTCTCATGGGGATGTTCAACCTGGCCATGAATCTGGCTCCGGTTCTGGTACCGAAAATAGACCTGTCAAAGCGGCGTCATCTACTAGACATGGGCGGTGGTCCCGGAACGTATTCGATTCATTTTTGTTTAAAAAATCCAAAGCTTAAAGCTACTATTTTTGATCTGCCCTCCACACGACCTTTTGCTGAAAAGACCATCGCTAAATTTAATTTGCAGGACCGGATCGATTTTAAAGCGGTAGATTATCTGGAACAAGAAATTGAAGGGATCTACGATGCAGCATGGCTGTCACAAATTCTCCATGGAGAAAGCCCCGAAGACTGTAGTAAAATTATCGGAAAGACCGTTTCCGCCCTTAAACCCGGGGGATTGATCATAATACACGAATTTATCTTAAATAACACAATGGACGGGCCGCTTTTCCCGGCCCTGTTTTCTCTGAACATGCTTCTGGGGACGCCCGGTGGTCAGTCCTATTCTGAAAAACAGATGACGGCCATGCTCTCTGGTGCCGGCGTCGGGAATATCCAGCGCATTTATTTCGACTCCCCCAATGATTCTGGAATATTAACAGGTATCGTTGGTCCTTCTCGATAAACAATAGTGCAACGAATGGTAATATGTCAAAAAAATGATTCTACCTGTTGGGAGAATTAAAATTTGAGACTCACGCTGGAATTGGGCAGAAAGGGGCGTTTTTCAAAAGTTTCAAGATGTGGAATGATGAATAATGACCCCATTACCCGCAGAGAATCGATAAAGAAACTGCTTAAGATCTCAGGAGGTCTTGCATTGACCGGGATGGCGCAATGGCCTTTTCAGAGAGATCTTGCGGCCTTTTCCGGATCGACCAGTCAAAATTTTGTCATTGAGGGAATCGGCCGAAGTCATGAATATTCGGTCAAAACTTTAACTCAAAAGGTTTTTGAAGCCGCAGGCGGAATACAACGATTTATTTCAAAACAGGATGTGGTGGTAATCAAACCGAATATTTCCTGGGCCAGAGCCCCTCATTTAGGTGCAACGACTCATCCTGAAGTTTTGGAAGCGGTGATCGAGCTCTGCCAGAAGGCCGGTGCTAAAAAAGTCAGGATCGCCGACCATACCATCCACGATGCAAGACGCTGCTTTGCCATTACCGGTGCCGGGATGGTGGCAAAAAGAACCGGAGCGGAACTGGTCTATCCCAGATCATCCTTGATGCGCAAAATGAAAATACAGGGTCACCGGCTGGATGTGTGGCCGGTTTTTGTGCCCCTTGTGGAAGCCGACAAGGTTATCAACCTGCCTGTGGCCAAAGTCCATGTGCTGAGCGGTTTAACTCTGGGCATGAAAAATTGGATCGGTGCTGTGGGCGGTCGGAGAAATGCACTCCATCAGGATATCCACATGACCATCGTGGATTTAGCTCAGTTTTTCAAACCTACACTGACCCTTGTCGATGCCATACGAATCATGATCCACAACGGGCCATCAGGAGGAAGCACTCAAGACGTGACGGTATCAAACCGTTTGATTTTGAGCAATGATCCTGTAGCAGCGGATGCCAAAGCCGCAGCGCTTTTTGATTTTCGCCCCCAGGACATCGGTTTCATTCGTCTTGGAAGCAAATGGGGCCTCGGAACCTACGAGTTTCAAAAAATCCATCAACACAAGGTGATCATTTGAAAGCAAAACATCTTGTCTGGATACGGCGCTTCAGCCAGGCCATTTTTTTATTTTTTTTTATTTTTCTCCTCATTGAAAGTCGTCTTCCCCAGGACATCTACATGGATTATTCCATTGTGATGACTACCGAACAAAATATTGAATTGAACTATCCGGTAACATTCTTTTTTCAGATCGACCCGCTCATATGGCTTACGTCCCTTATTTCAGGACACCAATGGATCAAAGGTTTTGGATGGGCCATAGGGATCGTTGTCCTTACCTTTTTCTTTGGAAGGCTCTTCTGCGGTTTTATCTGTCCGCTTGGCACCATTTGTCATCTCACGAGCTATGTCAAACCCGCCCTCAAAGGCCAGAAGATGATCAATGCCAACCAAAAACGTCCGGATCAGAAATTTAAATATTTTATTTTGATTCTATTTCTGGTGGCTTCCCTTTTAGGTCTTAATTTTACCGGATTGCTGGACCCCTTGGCTTTTCTTTCTCGATCCCTGTCTCTTGCCGTCTTTCCAGGGATTGGAACCGGTCTTAAAGAAGTCTTTGATATAATGGCCCAAAGCGATATTAAAATTTTGAATTTTATCAGCTACAGTGCAGAAATTATCGTATCACCGGTTTTTGGATATGGATATAAAGCATTCCAATCGGCCTGGCTGATTGGTGCACTCTTTCTTATTGTTTTGCTGCTCAACCGCATCAGGCCGCGTTTTTGGTGTCGAACTTTATGTCCTCTGGGTGCTCTGTTGGCTGTCTTTTCCAGATTCAGCATGCTAAGCCTTCAAAAACATCCCGATAAATGCACGGAATGTCAATTGTGTATCAAGGCCTGCCAGGGAGCGGCCTCTCCTTTTCCAGGCCGGGAATGGGAACCTGCGGAATGCATGTTCTGTTTTAACTGTTTTAATGCCTGTCCTGAAAATGCCGTCGCTTTTAAATTGAAATGGCCGCCAAAGGTCAATAACGCCCCGGACATCGGTCGAAGGGCTGTTTTAGGGAGTCTGGTGGGCGGCGTTTCACTTGGGCTTCTTGGAAAATTGGACGGCCGGATTCACAAGACATCGGACCCGCGCCTGATCCGACCGCCGGGATCGCTGCCTGAAAAGGACTTTTTAAAGCTATGTCAGCGGTGTGGACTCTGTATGAAGGTTTGCCCTACAAACGTCATCAATCCTTCACTGACAGAAGCTGGATTGGCCGGGTTCTGGACACCTAATCTTATAATGCTTCAGGGATATTGCGAATACACATGTACGCTTTGTGGCAGTGTCTGTCCCACAGATGCCATACAGCATCTTTTGGTCAAAGAAAAAATTGAAAAACCCATAAGAATCGGATCCGCTTATATTGACCGTGGGCGCTGCCTCCCCTGGTCAGAAAACGGTCCCTGCATTGTCTGTGAAGAGCACTGCCCCACTTCTCCCAAGGCCATACACCTGAAAGGGGAGACTTATCTGTCAAGAGATGGGAAAACAATCCGGGTAAAACTACCATATGTAGATCTCAATAGCTGTGTGGGATGCGGAATCTGTGAGAACAAATGCCCGGTAAGAGGTAGACCTGCCATCCGGGTGATCGCAGCAGGAGAATCCAGATCTGTCAAAAATCAGATTCTTCTTGGAAAATGAAGTTTCCCGCCGCAAGCGGGGGGATTGATCCCTAAAAAATCGGATATCCGAATGTATACTTTTTTTTAACCCAAACTGAAATCACCGGAGGACTATTATGGACAAACCGATTGAAAACTATTGGAAAACCAGGTTGACGGATCTTAAAGAAGTTTTGGATGCAAATAACTTTGATACTTTTATCGTAGAGAACACCGATGAGGCCAAATCGATTGTGCTTGAAAAAATAATTCCCAAGTTAGCCCCAAAAAATGTCTCTTGGGGCGGATCTATAACATTTGTTGCCACCGGACTTTATGATCTTCTTAAAAAGAACAAAGACCTTAACGTTCTGGATACTTACGATAAAAACCTGTCTCCTGAAGAAGGTCTTGAACGACGTCGCCAATCACTGTTGGTGGATCTTTTTATTACCGGAAGCAACGCGGTGACCGAGTCCGGTCAACTCGTGAATCTGGATATGATTGGAAACCGCATTGGCGCAATCACTTTTGGCCCAAAAAATGTCATTATTCTTATGGGGCGAAATAAAATTGTTCCGGACCTGGACGAGGCCATGTTCCGCATAAAAAATTATGCAGCCCCCGTCAACGCCATGCGACTGGACAAAAAAACACCTTGCGCAAAAACTTCTTTCTGTAGTGAATGTAAAAGCCCGGATCGTATCTGCAATACTTGGACAATTACTGAGAAATCATTTCCGAAAGGAAGGGTGAAAGTAATACTGATTAACCAGGATCTGGGTTTTTAGACTGAACTTCAGGTTAAGCGTTGTCGGTTTTCTCTGGCATCTTGTCTTTATATAGCTGATAATACTTAAAAACTTTTTTAATGTAATGCTGGGTGGATTTGAAGGGGGGAATGCCTTGATACTGCCTGACATTTCGGCTTCCTGCGTTGTATGCCGCAAGCGCCAGTTTAATGTCTCCGTCAAATCTGTTAACCAGCTGTTTGAAGTACCGAACACCGCCATTTATATTCTGCTTGGGATTGAAAGCATCCTCCACCCCAAGTGCTTGGGCGGTTGATGGCATCAGTTGCATGAGGCCTTTTGCCCCTTTTTTAGAAATCGCCTTGGGGTTGTACCCGGACTCGGCCATAATGATCGCCTTGACAAGGGCAGGATCAACTTGGTGGCGGCTGGACACCTGAATGATGATGGGGTGAAATAACTGTTCCTTTTTATTCATATGTCCGAATAATCCGCCGTAAACACTATACCCACCCGAATTTTCATCCGCCAAGGGCTGAGGGATGGAAGGCATTGATATTTGGGGGGGTTCTTTCATTTCGCGGACAT
>JAFCZV010000362.1 GCA_019314155.1 Deltaproteobacteria bacterium | reverse complement strand
CACGGCAGACGAGATTTGTGACTTTTTCGGCACCAAAAAATCTACGGTGGGCAACAAGGCCGGCCAAATCCTGAAAACCTGTGATGTGTGGATCGGCGATCCCGAATTTTCCAATCCTGAGATTGCCGAGATGTTCACCTTCTACGAAACGCCCGAAGGCTTCATCCTCCCGGCATCTTTATTGCGCGATCAAAAGATTACTTTTGATTCGGCAGAACCGGATGCGTCATCCAAGATCAAAACATCGCCTAATCGCCCTAAACAGAAGAAAAGCGATGCATCCTCGAAAAAAGAAAGCCGCAACACCGACGACCGGCAGCTCAAGCTTTTTGATGATTAAGGACCCGGAAACAGATTCAATATAAGGATTAAAACAAAAAACGTCCTTCAAATTCCAACGATTAAGTATCCTTTAGCCATGAGCGCGGAGAAAACGTTTACTTTATCATAATGCTTTTCCAGATAGAGGATTTAAACCATGAAAATAGCTTACTACCCGGAAACAGATTCAATGTATATTGATTTTTCAGCAAAACACCGGAGTTGTGCTTGATTACGACTCAAGTGGAAACCTTGTCGGCATTGATATTGATAATGCCACCCACAAGCTGGATTTAAAGGAATTGATTTTAAGCAAGATTCCGACAAACAAACAGACAATAGCTGCCTGATTTCGTTCCTTCGAGGAAGCGCCGACAGTGTCTTCAGCCAAACCCGAAAATATCGCATAGCGATTGATTTTTTCTTTGCGCTCTATTATGCACGATTTAATTCTCCTTTTACATTGCCGTACACACCTTCTGAACACCAACAAACAATCCCATTTATTTGGTTGTTAAAAACCTGGTCCTCAGGGCCAAGCCTGCCCCGCATTGCGGGGGTCAGAGAGTTATGGCTCTGCCTGAAGAATCGCTGGAAGAGTTTGAAGTGAACTAAAGTTTAAAGTGAGCTAAAGTCAAGGAATTCTGCCGATTATATAAAATCAGCGGAGCGACTCCATAACTTCCCCGTTTAATACGGGATAAATAGGCACTTTAGATCACTTTAGACACTTTTAACTTGTACGGCTTTAAGTAAAACAGCCCCTTTCAGAGGTCAAAAAGAGTCGTTTAAGACGATTTTAGGGCCTATTTTATTCTTCATTTGCTGTTATTATAACTGGTTACTGTGGCCCGACTCCAAATGCATATAATCGCAAGTTGGAGCGATGCAGGTATTTCGGAGACCAAACATAGAGCTGTTCGCCTGTCAATTTTACCCGCTGGCTTGGGAAGCAATCGGTCTATTCAAATGCGTTGTGCGACTCGTGGAATATGTTATTTACTTCTCACAAGGCGAAAGCCTGACTCGCTATTCTTATCAGGGTACAGGTACGGTGGTTTTGCAAATGTGACAGCAAAGCTTCGAGCACCGCAACGAGCGTCTTTCGGCTGCGATTTCCAACTCCCGCCCCGGTAAACACCCATAGCAGACTGTAGATCATAAAACACAGGGTTATTCCGCTTGTGTTTTTTATAGGAAAAACCCTTATATGTATCCTCACACCACTCATTTACATTGCCATTCATGTCAAACAGACCGAGGTTATTGGGTGCTTTGGTGGCCACACTATGAGTAGAGCGATTACTATTTCCATGGTACCAAGCCACTTGATCAAGATCGCTCCCTCCGGAATACTTCTCCGGTTTTCCACCACTTCTGGCCGCATATTCCCACTCCGCCTCGCTTGGGAAACGGAATCCGTATGCTCCCTTGTTCAAAGAAGAATATTTCTTAATAAACCTTTTCACGTCAGGCTTTGAAACATTTTCCACCGGATAATTGTCACCTTTCTTGAACTTAGATGGATTCTCCCCCATGACCTGTTCCCACTGCCTTTGGGTAACCTCCGTCTTCCCCATCCAAAAACCATCCACACAGACTTCATGTACAGGCTTCTCATCACGAAAACAGTCACTTGTCCAGTTTCCACAACCCATCTCGTAGCACCCACCAGGAACCCAAACAAACTCCATACCCGTTATAGGTTCCTTCCAAATCTTTCCAGTACTTAGAGTGTCTGATGCAGTGATGGAAGTATAGGGGTATGAGATCAGGATAAACACAATCACCCATACATAACTCTTTAAAGTTTTAAACATTTTCTGTAACCTCCTTTTTCTAATGTATCTAAATACGATTATAATCAATTTTATTTCGTTATCTTCTAACTCCTTTAACAAGGTTTGGACTTCTGACAGAGGCAAGCGGGGAAATTAAATTGACCTAAATATCTCGGGATGTTAAACTAAATTAAGTGGATTTAAGGCCTTCTTAATCATAGCACTGGATATACTTGTTGGATCGTCCAGGCTATCCAGTTTTTGGAGAATAGACCGAATAAATGAAACAAAATAACAGAAAAGATGGTTTCCAGGCTAAACTTGAGAAAATCAAGTTGGATTTGGGGACTTACAAGGTCCTACTATATTTCCAAAACCGCCAAGATCCCCTTGTAATCCATTTTGATAAGCCTGCCAGAAAGTTCTACTTTTCGCTCATTACCTTGATCGTCACCGAAATGAAGAATCTGGATAAGCCAGGATTCATTTACATCCGTAAACACGAAAAAACCTTGAAACTGCTCGACAATTCATTGGCAGGTCCGAACGCATCCAAGACTGTGAAAGGTATGTGGGACAAGATCAGAAAAGCCTGGCGCTATACCCTTCCGGACTTGGAAACGGGAACCCTTTTTAAGATTTTGGATCGGAATCTTATTCCACCTTATGAGAAGGGAGGGAAATATAGATACGATTGTTCAGATGACGAGTGCGACACCTGGGCTAACCTTTTCGATTATGATGAAAGCAACCCATGGCGATTCAAGTTTGCATTCGATTTGGCTTCCATTAGCTTGAATGATATTTCTGTTACATTAGGGGATCTGCGAAACAATTCAGCATGGCAAGAATTCGTGAAGAGTTTGAAAATTCGGCCCAAAGCTGTAAGTAGAGAAAAACGGGCTGTACCGAGATGGTGGAAGAAGGTGACTTTCTCTTTGGTCGCTGTCTCGATTGTTGTGGCTATAACCTCGGTAATCTGGAACTCTTATATGCGTCCTGTCCCACCAACGGCAGAGACTGAGTTGTCTGATAAACTCTCCATTGCTGTTCTTCCCTTTGTTAACATGAGTGGTGACCCAAAACAGGAGTATTTCAGCGACGGTATTACCGATGACCTGATTACCGATTTATCCAAAATCTCTGGTTTATTCGTTATTGCCCGCAATTCGACCTTCACTTACAAGGGGAAATCCTTGAAGGTCCAGCAAATAGCGAAAGAACTTGAAGTTAGATATGTTCTGGAAGGTAGTGTTCGCAAGATAGGTGACCAAGTGCGAATAAACGCACAGCTTATAGATGCTACTACTGGTCATCACTTGTGGGCAGATCGCTATGATGGCAAAATAGGTGACATTTTTGTTTTGCAAGACAGATTCACTCGAAAAATTGTCTCAGGCATACTTGCAAGGTTATAGCCTTCTTCGTCGCATGACTAAAGAAGATTTAGCAAAGGCAGTTCCGTTTTTTGAGAAGGCTGTTGAGATAGATCCCAACTTCGGACAAGCTTATACTCAGTTCTCAGGGGTCTATCATGCCAGTCTTGTGACAGGCTGGTATCGGGATCTGGGTTGGTCCAACGCTCGTTCTCTCAGAGACAAGTATCTCAAGCTAGCTATGAAAAACCCCACAGCAGAAACTCATGGAATGCTTTCCAACATATACACATATAAACGTCAGTACAAAGAGGCCGTTGCCGAAGCCGAGCAAGCCATCGCCCTTGATCCCAACAACTCCCAAATCAACTTCTTTATGGGCGTCGCTTTGATGTATGGGGGCAGATCGGCTGAGGCTGTGGACTTCCTCAAGAGGGTGATGAGGCTCGATCCCCACTATCCGGTCAACCGTTTGCATTTCTTGGGGCTTGCTCAGTTTTCTCTCGGGCAATTCGAAGAAGCCTTAACTACACTCGAAGGCGCACACGCACGTAAACCTAAATTTGGGGAGTGGCCCCTCTGGGCAACGTATGCACACCTGGGACGCGAGCAAGTGGCTGCGGATCTGACGACGAAATACATGAAACGAAGAGGTATTCATAATAGAAGGTCCGCTGCAGAGAAATTTCTTAAGTACTACCCTTTCCAGGATTCGACGGACGAGGAACGTTTTCTTGATGGCTTGGTTAAAGTGGGGTTGCCTAGACCATGGAATCCTGTGTATCGACGTCAATACGAAGAGGCAATCGCCAAAGCAGAACAGGCTATGGCAGAGAATTCGGGTGACGCCGAAGCTCAATTCGCGATGGGTGAAACCATGCTTTTCACTGGCAGATTTACAGAGGCGGTGGAACATATCAAAAGGGCGATGACACTCGATCCGAAACATCCACCATTTTACTATTGGTATCTAAGCCTCGCCCAATTCTGCCAGGGACAATTCGAGCAAGCTGCTGTTTCACTTGATAAGTGCTACAAAGGATACCCTGCAGAATCAAAATGGCTCCTTGCAGCTACATACGCCCAAACGGGCCAGCAGCAAGAAGCTGAAGAGGTGCTAAAGAAATACATGAAAAGCAGAGGCCTTGAGCATTTCACCGTAGAAAAGGTCTTAAAATATGACGGTTTTCATGCGTTCAAAGATTCGAAAGATACAAAGCGTTTTGCTGAAGGTTTGCGCAAAGCGGGGCTGAAGTGATGGGAAACAAGCAGCTTCGATTAGAGTGATAAATAGCGGTTAATTTTTATTCCGCGAAATTTACAGCTTGCCATAAGTACAACCTGAAACCGAGTCTCGTTCAGTACATATATCCCATTTCTTACAAAATTGCAAAAAAAGGCAAACCCCTGAAAAAAGGATTTGCCCTATTAAAAATTGCAGATATGCAATCAGAACCAAGATGTTAGACATATCTCAGATTTTTGAGGTGGATTATATCTTCACCAGAAAGGATGGTATCTCAGGTCTTAAAAGCAGTTCTTGGGCGGGTTTAGGTAAACTGGTCAACACACCCCTGGACAGTTCAACTTTTGGAATATGGTATCACAACTTTCAATATTGCTTTTCCGATTCCATATACATAGCAGGTATCAAAGGTTTGGGGTTGATTATTTCATATCGAAATTCTCATCATATTAAAGGGGACTGAATTGAAGATTTAAGGTAAAAGTCAAGCATCAGAACTGTATAGGATTCTCACAATAGGGCTACGTAACAAAAAAAGTGGAGCCATCGCTGGCCCCACATGGAGGTTTTCTATATATTTCTTTATTACTTTTCTTTCGTAATAGTTATATTTTTCGATGTGGAATGGAATGCCCCTTTATCATCAGCAACAGTGAGGACAACCGAGTAACTCCTGAACTTGACGTATCTATGCTTGGGATTTCGCTCAGTGCTAATCTTTCCATCGCCAAAATTCCAGAACCAGGAAACAGTTGTACCATCTGTGTCGCTGCTGTTATCGGTGAATGAAGCCACTTTTTTGGAGATGACAGCGTTGAAAACAGCAGAAGGTGGATTATTCGGAAGTTCTTTTTGCCTGACATAGATAAAACTATCGGCCGTCCCAGTTCTGAGTTATGATCAGACAAGGTTACAGAGGTCCCATCAACCTGGGTCCAAAGATATGAGGCAATACCATCATCAGCATCTGTTGAGTTTGACCCATTCAGTGTAATTGTTGTACCTGGGTTAGCCTCTATATAATCCTCAGCTATGACTGCTATTGGCGGCTGATTATTAGGTGTTGTGGCTGCTTCAAGATGCAGTTCGTTGGAATCACTGCTCTCCAATCCTTGAGTGCCAAAAAATCTTAAGACAAAATAGTAAGTTTTATTTTCATCCAGGTCATAAATTGTGCACATGGAATCTGTGCCTTCCCAGGTTGGATTCGTGTAATCATACGGTTGACTTTCCTCGCGACAGAAAACTCTA
>JAFCZV010000361.1 GCA_019314155.1 Deltaproteobacteria bacterium | reverse complement strand
GAACTGCCACAGCGAGCCCATTTCCCGTTAGGATAAAAAGCGTTCCAAGATGTTTTCCCAGAGTCCACGAGCCTTTAGTATTGCTTCACAAGCTTCTCTGACCGCCCCTTTCCCCCCTTTTGCCGATGTAACCATATCCGCGTTTTCAAGAACGGTCTTGTGAGCATCTGCAACGGCTATGGAGAGCCCGACCTTTTTCATCAAGGCTATATCCGGCAAGTCATCACCGATGAATGCCGTTTCTTCAGCAGTTACACCGGTGCGATCTAAAACAAGATCGAATATAGCGGCTTTATCGTTAATGCCGTCAAAAATAAGGTCGATACCAAGATTTTTACAACGGTGATGAAGTGCGTTTGAACGCCTGCCGGTGATTATACACAGGTCGATTCCCGCCTCCATTAGGAGTCTTATGCCCAGTCCGTCCTTAACATTAAACACCTTGGTTTCGATAGCGTTATCATTATAGATAATACCGCCGTTGGTGAGTACGCCGTCAATATCAAGAATCAGGAGTTTTATGCGTTTTAATCGATTTAGAACCATTGACTCAACAAACCATGGCCTTCCGGATTGCGATAAGCTGGGAAAGCAGTTCATCCAACGTATCGAGCTTTAATGAATTGGGTCCGTCACAAAGCGCTCTGTCGGGTTCCGGGTGAACTTCCATAAATATGCCGTCTGCTCCGGCGGCAACTGCCGCACGTGCCAGAGTGGGGACAAATTCCCGCTGTCCACCGGAACTTTTACCTGCCCCGCCGGGGAGCTGGATGCTGTGTGTTGCGTCGAATATTACCGGACAACCCATATCCTGCATGATCTTTATGCTTCGGAAGTCCACCACCAGATTGTTATATCCGAACATGGCTCCCCTTTCTGTGAGGAGAATCCGGCGGTTTCCTGTAGAAGTCACTTTGTCCACGATATTTTTTACATCCCACGGGGATAGAAACTGTCCTTTTTTCACATTGATCGGTTTTCCTGTTTCAGCGACTTTTAAAATAAAATCGGTTTGCCGACATAAAAAAGCAGGGATTTGAATGATGTCCAAAACCCGTGCCGCATCATCAATTTCGTTGATCCTGTGAACATCCGAAATGACCGTGATGCCAAGTTCCGTCTTGATGCGTTCCAGGATATCAAGCCCCTCCGCCAACCCGGGACCCCTGAAAGAATTTATGGATGTTCGGTTGGCTTTGTCATAAGACGCTTTAAAAATAAAGGGGATATCCAAATTGTGGGTCAATTCTTTCAGAAATGACGCGATTTCATAGGTCATTTCATAATTTTCGATCACACACGGACCTGAGATCAAAACCAGCTGAGATCCCTGACCGATTGAGATATTGTCTGTTTTAACGATATTGCCCATGGTTTTTATGACGCTGTGATTTTCTTAAATTTTGATAGTGTCTATCCATAAATAGTTATCGCGCATAGGGTGAAAAGTCAAGAAACGAAAAAAGGAAAAACAGCCCTTGATTACTCTCTTTTTTACTGTTAATATCGGTGCTTTGAAAAAGAAGAAAGGCGGGCTGCAACCTATTGAAAACGAATAGAAAAAACTTAAAAACCAAAATGATCGTGCTGATCAGTCTCATTGTTGTTCTACCGATTGCATGGATATTGATGCAAAAACTCGAAGGTGAAAAGCCTTCCATCGTTCTGGACCCTCCTTCTCCGTTCATCGGCAAGACGCATACCCTTTCCATTAATGTGTCCGACGTCAAAAGTGGTGTGCGAGAGGTATGGGTCGGACTTATCAAAGACGGCAAGGAAGTTGTACTATTTGAAAAAGACCTGCCCTCGGAAGGTCTTATTGGCGGCGGGAAGACCCGTCAGGCGACTTTCAAGATCAAAATTGAGCCAAAGAAAATAGGCATAACCGACGGCAAGGCGATCTTGCGTATGGTTGCCAGGGATTATTCCTGGCGGAAATGGTTGCACGGAAACACGGCGTATTTAGAAAAAGACGTAATGATTGATACAAAGCCTCCTGAGGTGGATGTTCTGAGCAGGATACACAATGTGAGCCAGGGGGGAACAGGGCTTGTGATCTACAAGCTGTCGGAACCGTGCCTTGAAAGCGGTGTTTATGTGGGGGGAAATTTTTTCCCGGGATATTCAGGATATTATAAGGATAAAAACTTTTTTTTGGCCTTTTTTGCCCTTGATTATACACAAGGGGCAGGGACCGAACTCCTTGTAAAAGCAACCGATTTATCCGGAAACATCTCCAGAGCGGGGTTTCCATATTATATTAAAAAAAGAGTTTTCAAAAAGGATTTTTTAGAAATTTCCGACAAATTTCTTAATTGGAAGATGCCGGAATTTGATGTGGATGTTCCGCCGGATTCCAAAAATCCCCTGGTGGACAAGTTTCTTAAGGTTAACCGTGAATTTCGCAAGCGCAACAACTTGAAAGTAAAAAATGTCGGAAGGAAAACCGACAACAAATTATATTGGAACGGTCCATTTTTGAGGCTGCCCAATTCAGCCAGGAAAGCCAATTTTGCCGATCATCGCAGATATAGATACAAAGGTCGTGTAATCGATGAACAGGTCCATATGGGTGTGGATCTGGCCTCCATTGCCCATTCACCGGTCCCGGCATCGAACCGTGGGAAGGTTGCCTTTGCCGAATACTTGGGCATTTACGGGAAAACCGTAATTATCGACCATGGCTTTGGATTGTTCAGTACCTATTCACATTTAAGCACTTTTGACGTCAAGCAGGGGCAGATGGTATCTAAAGGTGAGATTATTGGGCGTACAGGAAGTACGGGGATGGCCGGCGGGGATCATCTCCATTTTGGAATACTGGTTCATAATACATTTGTAAACCCTATCGAATGGTGGGATTCGGCCTGGATAAAAAACAATATATCAAACAAATTGGAAACGGTAGGGTCTTTATACTAAATAAAATGTAACTACTCAGGTGGATAGACTGAAGGTTGAAGGCTTTTAGGGACAAATCATGCGCGATCACACAAAACTTAGGGCATTTGAGCTGGCTGACGAGGTAGCAGTATTGG
>JAFCZV010000360.1 GCA_019314155.1 Deltaproteobacteria bacterium | reverse complement strand
CGCTGTCATAAGCCATGCAGCTTTTAGGAACCACTGTATAGGCACACCGGGTGCCGGTGAAACCGGCGGTTTTGGAAAAACTCCTGAACTCGATGGCAACGTCTCGGGCTCCCTCTATCTCGAAAATCGAACGGGGAAGGACCGGGTCCCGGACGAATGCCTCGTAGGCCGCATCATATAGAATCAGTGCCTTGTTTTCACGGGCAAAATCGACCCATTTTTTCAAAGTGTCTTTGGATATGGTCACACCGGTTGGGTTGTTTGGGAAACAGAGGTAAATCAGATCCACCGGCGCTTCAGGAAGGGTTGGTACAAACCCGTTTTCAGGCAGGCTTTCCAAATATAGAATGTCGTCGTATCTTCCATGGTTAAAATCCCCGGTTCGACCGGCCATGACGTTCGTGTCCAGATACACCGGATACACCGGATCCGGAATCGCCAGACGGATGTCCCCGGCAAAGATTTCCTGGATATTGCCGGTATCGCATTTGGCACCGTCGCTGACAAAAATCTCTTCCGATTGGATATCAGATCCCCGGGACTGATAATCGTTGAGGGCGATGGTTTCCCTTAAGAAGGCATATCCATTTTCCGGTCCGTATCCACGAAAAGTGGCATCCGAAGCCATCTCCTTGACACCCGCCTTAAATGCTTCGATGCAAGCCGGCGGCAGCGGCAGGGTGACATCACCGATTCCCAGTCGTATGACCTCGGCATCCGGGTTTTCTTTTTGATATCCGGAAACCCGATTGGCAATCTCTAAAAACAGATAAGAAGATTGAAGTTTTAGATAATTTTCATTGATTCGGATCATGATTTAACCTTTCATTGAAATGCGTGTATTATTTTCCATAACCAGCGGATTTATGGTCAAGATGATCCTAATCTTTAATCCTTTTTTCCCCGACGGTCTTTAATGAAGAAATAGACCAGATATACCGCCCCGGCGATACTCATAAGTTTGAACATCCATAACTCACCCAATATGTTTTCCATAATATCGATACCCCGCAGTTTATGTAAGAGACCTTTGCAAAACGTGCCTTTTGGACCGATTCCCGTGTCAGGACCCATTTAAGATAAATCTTTTCTGTGCATATCATATAAATGATACCATTGCAATTTATCCAGAGGTCCGGCAGAGCAAATACATTTAAGACCCTATAGAGAGAACGCTCCACGACGGCGCATATCTCTTTCCAACCGACTGGAACTTGTGCTTAAGCACCCGTAAGCCCGAGCCGTGCTGTAGTTGTAAAGAACTATTTGTCCATAAAATGTCCGATGGATGTTTAACATCGTCATTTCATTCGGCTCGGTCTAACGCGTGCTAAAACCCTTCAAACAGCCACTCGGTTTCCAAGAGAAATACGCCGTCGCTTCGCTGTACCGAAAAAAAATGCGTCAACCCAGATGGATCCGGGCTTCCATGGATTTCAATGGCTGGCTGAAAAAGATTTTTAAACGTTTGGGTAGGGGTATTTCGAGGCTCAAAGCAAATAATAAAAAAGGGTTTATAAACAATTGAATGTACTTATAAACCCTTAACAATATTTTTGGAGGCGGCAACCAGATTCGAACTGGTGAATAGCGGTTTTGCAGACCGCTGCCTTACCACTTGGCTATGCCGCCTTTAAACCCGGATAATTGTCTGTTTCCACGTCCCCCCCCAAAAAAAATGGAGCGGGAAACGGGATTTGAACCCGCGACTTCGACCTTGGCAAGGTCGCACTCTACCACTGAGTTATTCCCGCTCAATAGTCCCTTTTTCATAATTAAACCGTACGATTTTGTCAATAGAAATTTTTTACAGTTTGAGAAGACCTCTGAACTTAATAAAATAATCTGCACCCGACCAGACCGTTAATATCAAGGCAATCCATAAAAATATGGACCCGATTGCATGAAAATCGACGGTAAAATATGGATAATGGATCATAAGTGGAATAATGGACGCAATCTGAAATCCGGTTTTATATTTTCCGAGGCTGGATGCGGATAAATCTTTACCCTTTTGAGCGATAATATTTCTCAAACCGGTTACGGCAATCTCTCGTCCGATAATAATGCAAACAATCCAAGCCGGAATCCACCCGAGAGAGGCCAGCATGATGAAAGACGTTGACATCAAAACCTTGTCGGCAATGGGGTCCATTACCTTGCCAAAGTTGGATACCAGTCCTCTTTTTCTTGCAAAAAAACCGTCAAGAAAATCGGTTATGGCCGCTGCACTGAAAACCAGTGCGGAAATAAATGAACAGAGCCTATTGGGGAACAAAAGCAGAATCACAATGATCGGCACTGCAGCAACTCGAAACAGGGTCAAGCTGTTGGGATGGCTCAGTATATTTTTGATTTCTCCCCGTTGAAACATGGTATCACTTTTTTTCTTTAATCTATTTTTTTGCCTGGTTCCAGTCGTCCAGGAATGCCTTGAGCCCTTTATCGGTCAAGGGATGGGCTGCCAATTTGCCGAGGACACTAAAGGGAATGGTGGCGATGTCGGCACCCATTAACGCCGACTCCAGTACATGCAGCGGATTGCGAATACTTGCCACAATGATTTCAGTATCGAATGCGTAGTTACTGTAAATTTCAACAATCTGCTCCACCAGAAGAAGGCCTTCCTGGGATAGGTCATCCAGACGACCGATGAAGGGGCTTACATAAGTCGCCCCGGCTTTTGCTGCCATAAGCGCCTGCAACGGCGAAAAGACCAGCGTTACGTTTGTCCTAATCCCTTCTTTGGCAAGTATTCGTGTCGCCTTTAAACCGTCTACCAACAAGGGAATCTTTATCACGATATTGTCATGGATTTTTGAGAGTTCACGGGCCTCTTTAACCATACCTTCGGCATCGATGCTGATAACTTCAGCGCTGATGGGGCCGTTCACGATTTCGCAGATCTCTTTAATAATCTCTTCAAAGTCTCGACCCTCTTTGGCTATCAGGCTGGGATTGGTTGTAACGCCGTCAACCATCCCCATGCTGTGTGCTTCCTTAATTTCGTCGATGTTTGCAGTGTCGATAAAAAATTTCATCTAAAAAACC
>JAFCZV010000359.1 GCA_019314155.1 Deltaproteobacteria bacterium | reverse complement strand
ATGCGTGTCGTGTTTCCAATTCGCCGGAACCTGTATTCAAGTGCGATTTTTCTGGTTTTTTTGTAGAACTCTTTGCACAAAAAATAAAAACGCCAGGTGAAAAGTTGGGTGAAAAGTTGGGTGAAAAGTTGGGTGAAAATAGACTTGGAATTATTAAACTGATGCAGGCTAATCAGCAAATTTCTATTGCTGAATTAAGTAGGCTAATAGGTATCAGTACTACAGCAATAGAAAGGAATATTAAATATTTAAAAGAAAAAGATATTATTATACGAGTTGGCCCTGCCAAAGGCGGGCATTGGGAAGTTATCATAAAAAAGTGAGATAAGGTGAATTCAGGTTGCAACTGCACCACGCCATGCTGCTTGTGGATGTTGATCATGACGGCAAGATTTTTGATATGGACAGGACTGTATTTGCCAAAAATGTTGACGATGACGGCGTGATTAAAATGACCGGTTTGAAAGAAAGTATTGCTGTAATTGCAATTGATAAGCACGGAAATGAGAGCAAACCTTTTATCATCAAAGATGAGTGAGAGTGCATGATAACCATCAAATGATTTTATTATTAGTAATCCCGGTTGACAAGAAAGGGGGGCTAAATATTTATGATTTCACCTGATATAAGAAAGACTATCATGGAATGTGCTAGTGAGTTTGATGTGAAAGCAGTATGGATTTTTGGATCTTCGCTTGAAGATGATTCTGTTGCGCGAGATATTGATTTGGCCGTTGAGGGAATTTCACCAGAGCTGTTTTTCAAGTTCTATGCCCGTCTCTTTATGGCTCTTCCTAAGCCTGTTGATCTTGTAGACTTGTCACAGGACATTCCAATAGCTTCAATTATTCGTGCCAAGGGGGTTAGTATTTATGAGCGGTAAAGATTCATTTTTAGAAGATGAGCGAAAGAACATTGAAAAAGCAGTGATAATGATTGAGGATCTCATGGAAAAGACAGATCTTTCAAAATACGAGGTCATCGCACTTGGCACGCTTTTGCAAAACATATATACCGGTATCGAAGGTATCATACGTTACCAATTGCAAAACATGGGCGTCAGATTGCAAAAGGATGAGAACTGGCATAAGAATTTGCTAATGAAATCAAGGGAGCATGGCATTATTTCAGATGCGCAGTTTGAAGGGCTTCTTGAATTGCTACTTTTTCGCCACATGCACATGCATGGCTATGGATTTATGCTGGACGAAACACGCCTTCGAAAATTAGCCGCACCAGTGCCTGATCTTTGTAAGGGTTTTCTTAAAGATCAGAACAAATAATTAAAACCGACCCTACTTCGGCTATGATCTTCAAATCATTGAGGCATTGCATTTTGATTTCGGGAGCGTGGTAGTGGATGACCGTTATCCCAAAGAGAATGAAATCAGGCAGGTTATTATTGAAGCCATGGAACAGGCCGGAATCAAAGGGGACAAGCTTTCGGAAGATAACAGGAAACAGAGCGATAATTATTTTAACCAGTTCCTGCCACGAGGAAAAAAGAAGCGCGTTTTTGAAAATATTGAAGGAGATATAGACCCAATTCCTACTTTTCGGATGGACAGATGCGGCATCCGTGTAGGCGAGCTTGAAAGGGACAGAACCGCATTCTTAAGCGAGGATTATGAAACCGAAGTCGGAGAAGCAAACAAATTTGTACTGGAATACATTAACGAATTAAGAGGACGCCCGGAAGATAAGCAACAACTTTCCCTTTTTAAACCCGAAGATTTTGTGGAGAGAAAAGATGAAATCATCCGGACATTTGTAAAGGGAGATACAAGGCCGCCTTATGTTGTAAATACGTCAAAACTAAAAAGTCCGCAAAATATCGTTCTGGTCTCCCATTCGCCGGAAAAGGAGTTCGTTTTTCAATTGATAGACAAATCTGATTATATTGATTCCTGGATAAAATCACCTGATAAGAATTTCTACTCCATTGATTATGAATATTGGAAAGGCGGGAAAGACAGAGTCAGGCGGAGTTTTAATCCCGATTTCTTTATTAAGATCGATCTGGATAACTACATCTCAAGGCTTGAGAGTGAAGGAAAGCAAGATCATCTTGAAAAACTAAAAAAGCTCCAGGATGAAGGAGTAGAAACCCTCATCAAGGTGGTAGAGATTAAATCTGATGAAGAGCAGGATGAAGCAACTCCGGCAAAAGAAGACTATGCAAAGGCGCACTTTGAACGGGTAAACAATAAATTGAGCGCATTGAATTTAGCAGATCTTGAAAGCAGATACCGGTCAGATGCGAAACAGCATTACTCCTTTGATTTACTCACTCCGCATCATTTCCCGGGCTGGATTGCAAATTTGAAAAAAGGAAATCTTGGATGATTGGAGATCCGAGGATTTCCTATTTACAGCGTCGTCAATAAGAATTAAATGTCAATATTTCACTATCGTCCCGGAACGTTCGGAACGCTTAGGCTGACGGTCTGGCTAAGGACCAAGTACCCGCTTAAGGTTGGAATCAGGTTCAAAACGTTCTGCGGTTAGGCCAGGGGTTTGGATGTTATGGGCATAAGTCTGAGAGTGTTTCTTGTAAACGATGATGATTCGATACATCGTTTTGCACTGACGAGGTACGAGCGGTTACTATCGCGCGATCCAAACGAACGAATTACACAGCATGCCGGCAAACGAGTGCAATACATTCTGATAGTGGTGGATTTGCTAAATCGGGAGCCGGTGGAAATTCTGCGGGTTCAATACTCGTATCTATATTTTGATTCAGAAGGGCTGATCAACCCGGCTTATCGGGAAGAAGAGGTAAAGCTGTATTTGGAGATATTCCCTTTCGAGCCTATTATCAGATACCCATGGCAGGAGAATAAACCCAAGCGCAGCTTACCAAAGAAGTGCCACGACGATAAGTACAAGTGGACTCCAACACCGGAAATCGAAGCTGCCATTGTGGAAACCGTGGGGCTGAGGAAATGCAATGACCCAAGATTGAAGATGGTGAAGATAGGGACGCTCTTCATATTTTAAGTTTATAAATGGGTGAAGGTACCGTGACACTGTCGGGAAGGTGTAAGTAAAGCACTTGCGAATCAACATCTATACAAGCTTTCAAAGAAAGTATAAAAGTAAAGGATTGTCCCCCTGTTCTTGTCCAGGCATTCCGGAGATCGTTTTAATTTGAAAAATTCAATGGGGTCTGGCATGTCCGGATCATGAAATTGGAAAGGAGGCATGGGAAGAGAAATGCGGAAAAGAAAGTATAGTATCGGACAGATTTTGATGAAATCATTGACATCGGAGCAGATCGCCGGCTTGCTTACAGTAGTGTCGGCTTCAACCGATTTGAACATCTACATGAAGAAGTTCGAAAAAATCGACCCGGACATGGCGACGACTGTGAAAAAAATTCTGGCCGCAGATCAGGATTCAGCGAGCAGAGGTAAA
>JAFCZV010000358.1 GCA_019314155.1 Deltaproteobacteria bacterium | reverse complement strand
TCTCTGATAACCGGAGCAGCATGGTATGGAGGGAAAAAATTCCGGTCGTCTTTGAGTGGCTTTAAAACTTCAAAAGGACATTTATGAGAATGAATTGTAACGAAGACATTAGCATAGAAGAGAACGCTATGTCTGAGAATAACAAACCCAAAGAGAATCAAAAGCGACAATTTGATGCGGAACAATATCAAATGCTCTTTTTCTGTTCTGGAAAAGAAGATATTACTGAATGGAATGAATGGCGAGCATATAATATGTCGGCGGACGGAGATAATTTGACAATTGTAAAAAACAGGATTTATTTGACCTGACATAAGAAAAATATGATATCTGTATATCAATTGTTGTTGTGAAGGGTGTCGATACTGGCAAGATATTCCAAGAAAAAAGCAGGGTTTAATTTTTGTGATATCATATTACCGTATCACAATTACGAGTGAACAAAGATAGTTGCAAGATATCACCAGAGTTCGAGTTCAAATTTAAGCAGAAATTTTTATTATAATTTCTTTTAATGTTGGACAATACCTTTGATCGTAATTGCTGAGACGAGAATATGAAAAACATTTTCCCTGATAATGAAAACTCAGCAGCCTTAAAAGCAATAATTGAGTTGAATGATCAGGGCTAAACACCTATACTGGATGGCGAATTACTTTGTTGGGTAGAAAACTACCTCTTAATAACAAGATTCGCTTTAAGGAAGGGTATGGTGTTACTTCTTTGCCCCCGCCCTTTATTCGCATTGGTTTTACCTTTACTTATAGATTGAACAAAAGCAGAGGAGGACCCTGCATGAAGATCCGACTTTTCAACCTGTTCCTGTCTTATCTAATTATTTTAATACCGCTCTATTATACCAAACCCGCAACAGCTGAAACTTACCCAAATCGAGTTTCTTTAGCTATCAGCGGCGGGGCAAGTATGGGAGCTTATGAGGCCGGGCTGATCTGGGGCCTGACTGAGGTCATCCGCCAGGTGGAAAAAACCGGAGCTTGGTCACTGGGCGGAGAGAGGCGACCTATTGAGATTGCGAGCATTGTAGGAACATCAGCGGGAGGTATCAACACCCTACTCGCGGCACTGGCCTGGTCTGTGAATCCGGAAAACGAAGGTGGTTTCACCAATCGCATTGATGACAATATTTTCCGGGATGTATGGTTAATCCCCGATGTGAACCGATTGTTGCCCCCCAACGCAAATTCCCCCCTGTATTTGTCCGATGACGCGCTGCTCTCCCGAAAAGACCTCGTCGAGGTCGCCCGCGAACTGCGTAAAAAGTGGCGCCGACCGGGAACTTTTCGTCCCGGGCTTCGGTTACCACTGGGGGTCACGGTAACCCGTGTTAGACCTGAGACCATGTTAGTCAGTGGCGTTGAGGTTGATAACCAGCGCTTCTACATACCATTTGAAATGCGCACCCAAACGGACGGCAGCGTCAAATTCTTCTTCGATCCCAATGACTACCCATCACTGGTTGACCCGGCAATGATTCTCATGCCCTGGTCTTCTGATAAATCGCCTCTTTTTATTTCAGACCAGCAGGTCGAAGATGCTTTATTGACAACCAGTGCCTTTCCCATTGGTTTCGGGCGCAAGCGGCTGCAATACTGCCGGAAAAAGGCTTTCTATATAGATGATGATGGCGACGCAACGCCCCCGATGGAAGCAGCCGATGCCAACGAAATTGAGCTGGTGTGCCCGGATGGTTACGAACTGGTGGAAGCCGAATTTGCCGATGGCGGGCTGTTCGACAATCTTCCCATTGGCCTGGCTCGCCTACTTTCTGAATCCAGCACGCTGCACAAAAAAGAACCCCTGCCGGTCGAATATATTTATCTCGACCCTAACCGTGAACGATATGAAACACCTGTGTCGAAAGATAAGCGTGCCTGTGAAGGCGAAAATCCTCCGGAAGCCTGCCGCGAGTTGACCTTCGATTTAGCCTCTGAAGCCGTCGTCCTCGGTGGGGCAATCGGAACTGCCCGCAGGTATGAACTCTATCGGGAATTGACCAGTGAAAACTGGAAGCTCAACCTTCCCCAGTTAAGCCTAAAGATTGCCGATATCATGGATGATAACGAGCTTGATGTGAAATGTCATTCCGTCCTGCCCTATTTTGATCATCAACTGGGATGCAGCGACCGTTTGCGATATACCGGACGGCTCTTGGACCTCGCCCACAGCTACCGTGTTACACCCATAAAAGCACCTTTTTCCGCCCAAGCCTTGATGCAGGAGGATATTGCCACGGCATGCCGGCCGCCTTCAGGAAAAACTGAAGGGGAATTCACTTCGGAATGCAGTATCGACGTCCCACAGTTGAGAAAACAGCTGGCAAATGTGCTTGCAGATCTTTCTGCGAAAGTCGTACCCAAAGACGAGAACCTCAAAAAGGATATCCGGCGTTCGGCCTTATCCATCGATTCAGACCGAACGATTCATGTATCCAGTCGCGGTGGCCCCGTTACCGGGTTGCTACTGAGCGACTTTGGCGCTTTCCTCGAATATAAATTCCGAGAATTCGACTATTTTGTAGGTATCTACGATGCCATCGTGACCATTAGCAATTCTCAGTGCGCTCAGAATTTTCCCTCTCAGGACCAGCAAATCCAACTTCTGACCTGCCGTAACCGACTGAGCGAAGAGTTATACCATTTTTCGGGGATGGCTGATAATCCTAAGGGCAGATATGTATTCGCGCTGATGGCAAAGCAGGAATTTGGCAAAGAAAGTGGACTGCACTATGCCTATGATCCAATGCCACCAGAAGATCGCGATATTAGAATTATACACGAAGGACTCAACAAATCAGTTCTGACCGCCGATGAAGGCAATGAAAAGATAGAGGGGCCGCTTTCAACCGAACGCGAATTCTTCGAGCACCTGAAAGCTGAGGGATTCGAACCCACCCCACCGCCTGAAGGCGGGAAATCCCTGTTGGCCCTGATCATGGATGATCCGGAGTACTGGTCACATGAATTGGTTAACCGCGGAACCAACCGCTTAGTTTACCTCGAAAAACTGGCTGAAGCAATTTACCAAGCCCGCGAACCCGATCCTGAAAAAC
>JAFCZV010000357.1 GCA_019314155.1 Deltaproteobacteria bacterium | reverse complement strand
AAGATTAAGGGCAGAAACGTTGTCACTTTTAAGCCGGGAAAAAATCTCAAAGAATAAATTTGAGATTAGCATTTTTTACTGTCTTCTGCAGGGCAAATCCATTTCACTGGGTTTGCCCTTTTCATTTTATGGTATATGTAATCAGCATGTATTGATTTCAGGTTGTGTGTATGGCAAGGTATTCCAAGAAAAAAGCAGGGCATAATTTTTGTGATATCATATTACCGTATCACAAATTTGCGTGAACTTAGGTATTTGCAAGATATCACCAGAGTTCGAGTTCAAATTTAAGCATAAATTTCTATTAAACTTTCTAACCGCAATAACTTTTTCAAAACCCGCCTTGTTCTCGGGGGATTTTTCTTATAAGAGTGGGATAACCGAGGTTATGATTTGGATTCCAAATCTTCTATTTTTGGAAATGCATGGTTGAGGCAAGTTGAATTTAAGCCCGGCTTGGGATGGAATGAAATTATACAAGATATAGTGTTGAGGGGATTACTGCAATGAGCCCTTACTTCGCCATTCGCAGTTAAATAAAAGGAGGTCATCATGAAAGGATGGAGATTTTTTCAACTGATTTCGATAACAGTAATAATGACTTTGGGACTTAGTCTGAGTGCATTTTCATCGGGAGGAGGGATTGTCACCGACGATGAGGCATCTTTGAGTGGTGCGGCCAGAACAGAGCCTTATTCCCCTTATGCGCAGCGTACCTTCCCTACCATGCCACTGTGGGGTGATACCCATTTGCACACGGCAATTTCATTTGATGCGGGCGCTTTTGGTGCCCGTCTGCTGCCGCCGGATGCCTATCGTTTTGCCAAGGGTGAAGAAGTAATATCTTCTACCGGCCAACCGGTTAGATTATCCCGCCCACTTGATTTTCTGGTGGTCGCCGATCACTCGGACAACATGGGATTCTTTCCCAATTTGCAGGCAGGTGCCCCCTATGTGATGGCAAGTGAAAAGGGGCGCAAATGGCATGAAATGATTAAGGCGGGTGGCCAGGAAGCCGTGAAGGCTGCAGTCGAGCTCATTGTTGCCTTTCTCAGGATAAATTCCCTAAAGAACTGGCGTCCTTGCCTGGTACAAGCGTCTATCGTTCCAGCTGGGATGACACCATTAATGCTGCTGAAGAGGCGAATGACCCGGGTCATTTTACCGCCTTTATTGGTTATGAATGGACGTCTCTGGTTAAGGGCAATAACCTGCATCGTGTGGTGATGTATCGGGATGGTGGTAATCGCGCAAGGTTGATGGAACCCTATACCATGACGCCACCACTGGGAAGTCCGAACCCTGTCGATCTGTGGAAATGGATGGTCGACTATGAGAAAAAAACAACGGGACAGGTCCTGGCCATTGCTCATAATGGGAATATGAGTAACGGTATCATGTTCCCTGAAATAAAAGCTTTTGGCAAAAAAATTGACAAGAAATATGTCGAGACCCGCGCACGCTGGGAGCCGCTTTATGAAGTGACTCAGATCAAGGGTGACGGTGAGGCCCATCCCTTCCTCTCACCCAACGACGAATTTGCAGACTATGGCACCTGGGACCAGGGCAATTTAGACCTGAGTGTGGTGAAGAAAAACGAGATGCTGCGCTTTGAGTACGCCCGCTCGGGTTTAAAAACAGGGTTGCGGCTGGAAGACAAACTGGGCACCAATCCCTATCAGTTCGGCATGATCGGCTCCACTGACAGTCATACCGCGCTGGCAGCAATAGAAGAAGATAACTTTTTCGGCAAACATTCCTGAGGGGAGCCGAGCAAGGAGCGTTACGCACACCCCATGGCCAAGGTGGGGGATCTCGAATATGCAGGTTATTCAATGGTTTCATCAGGTTGGGCCGCTGTTTGGGCGAATGAAAATACCCGTGAATCCATTTTTGACGCGATGAAACGCAGGGAAACCTATGCCACCACCGGCAGCCGAATGATCGTGCGCTTCTTCGGCGGCTGGGAGTTTGACAGTAAAGATGCCAACAACCGGCTGCCCGCCAGGATAGGTTATTCCAAGGGTGTGCCCATGGGTGGTAATCTGTCAAAGGCTCCAAAAGGAAAGAAGTCGCCTACATTCCTCGTTGCTGCATTGAAGGACCCCATAGGGGGTAACCTGGATCGTATTCAGGTTATCAAGGGCTGGATGGATGCCAAAGACAAGCTACATGAAAAGGTTTATGATGTAGCATGGTCTGATGATCGCAAACCGGATGCCAAAACCGGCAAGTTACCTTCTGTCGGTAACACCGTGGATGTTGCCAACGCCACCTGGACCAACACTATCGGCGCCACCGAGCTTATCACCGTTTGGGAGGATCCCGACTTCGATGCCAAACAGAGTGCCTTTTACTACGCGCGGGTGATTGAGATTCCAACACCACGCTGGACAGCATTCGATGCCAAGTACTTTAAGGTGAATATGCCGAAGGAAGTTCCGATGACCACTACGGAACGTGCTTATACATCACCGATCTGGTATACGCCGAAATAATAGTGTCGTTTAGTAATCCGGAATAAACAAAGGACGGCTGCGAGCTTCACAAATCCGCTTGTAGCCGTTCTTGTTCAAAACGATGATAAGAAAGGAGTAGGGGGCAGTGTTTTTCAAATCGCGCTCTTCGAAGAAGAAGCTTCCTAAAACCAACAATCAAAAGTCTCAACGATTTTTTCGCGAGCCGATCATTCATTTTTTCGTGCTGGGTCTGGTTGTTTTCGGGCTTCATGCATTATTGGATCGAAAACCGAAAACAATTGTAGATGATCCCTATCTCGTGGAGGTATCCTCGGCCGATATAGAATGGATGTGGACCCTGTTAAATAAAAAGATGGGTCGTGAACCTACTGGCCAGGATTTAAGAGGCCAGGTCAATCAACTAATTCGCGAGCAAATTCTCAGTCGTGAAGCCGTTGCCATGGGTCTCGATGAAGGCGATATTGTTGTTCGTCGCCGCCTGGTTCAGAAGGTGGAGTTTTTGTTCAAGGACCTGTCAGCAATGACAGAGCCTACAGAAGATGACCTGCGAAACTATTATACTGAGAATCGCGCAAAATACGAGATGCCACCACAAGTAAC
>JAFCZV010000356.1 GCA_019314155.1 Deltaproteobacteria bacterium | reverse complement strand
GATTTCCTGGAATTCATCAAAAACAATATGGGCCTTTATCGATTCTTTGCGAATAAATATTCCCAGTTCTTCCATTACATTATCAATAAGGTCGATACCTGGCATAACTGATGAAACAGGCTCAACAGAAAAGAAAAAACCGCTTTCAGGAGAAGGTTTAAAAACCGGGCGAAAGGTCTTAAATGTTTTTAGAAAACGAACGCCTTTGTTCAAAAGGGATTCGCGCTTATGCAAGACAGAATATATACTTTGGGAAATACGCCTGGCGTTATAAGGGAAGTTTTGCCGTAGCGCCGGGGTGAAAATAAAACAACATTGGCTTTATTGCCTGCGTGAGAAGACAGTTGTTCAAGCTCGACAGTTCGGTTGCAAAAAGGAAAACCGGGGGGAATAACTCGTAATGTAAATGGATTGGCCATACCGCTCCATATTATTGATTTTCAATTATTGAAAATCAATAATTGAAAACGCTTAATGTGTCAAGGGGTTTTTAAAATCAATACACAATTTTAATTTTTGCTCTGTCCATGGGAACACCATATTGAATGGTTTCTGCTGCTCTGATGAACTCGGGAATCTATCCTGAAGGCTGGAAACCAATTTTTGATATGGGCATGGCGTTTAATCTCTCAGACCAAATACCTTGACTTTGTTGAGGGGAGCCGGTAATTTTTTTCAAAACAGACCGGATAGTCTCGTAAGAGCATTTTTGTGAGCTCACTGCTCATTCTTGAGAAAAGATTCTACAGGGAGGATTCCATGAAAAGCAACGTCTATTTTATCGATTTGAGGGCATCGGCCAAGGAAAGCCTTGTTGAAAAGCTTGCACGGCTTCTGGACACCGCCGGCCTTTCTGAAGCAATCAAGGAAAGAGATCTTGTTGCGGTGAAGCTTCATTTCGGAGAAAAGGGGAACACCGCTTTTATCCGGCCTGTATTTATCCGTAAGATTGTGGAATCGATCAAGGGGATCGGGGGCTTTCCGTTCCTGACCGATGCCAATACGGTTTATTCGGGGACGCGAAGCGACTCGCCGCATCATCTTAGCACAGCGATCCAAAACGGTTTTGCCTATTCTGTTGTGAATGCTCCCATTATCATCGCCGATGGTTTAAGAGGAAAAACAGAAACGGCTGTTGCCGTCAACCAGAAAAATTTTAAAAAGGTGTACATCGGATCCGATATCGTCGAAGCTGATGCATTGATATCGGTGGCCCATTTCAAAGGGCATGAACTTTCGGGTTTTGGGGGAACCATAAAAAATCTGGGGATGGGGTGCGCCTCACGTCGAGGCAAACTGGCACAACACTCAAACGTTGCGCCCAAAGTGGTGAAGAAAAAATGTATCGGCTGTGGGGACTGTATCAGTCACTGCTCTCAGAAGGCCCTTTCACTGGAAAAAGAAAAAGCGATCCTGAATGCCAAAAAGTGTATCGGGTGCGGGGAATGTATTATTATCTGTTCCAACAGCGCTATCGAGATTCAGTGGAATCAAGCCATCCCCGTGTTTCTGGAGAATATGGTGGAATACACAATGGGTGTTTTAAAGAATAAAACAGATAAAATGTTGTTTGTAAATTTTATTACCCAGGTGTCACCGGCTTGTGACTGCTACGGCCACAATGATGCTCCCATTGTCAGGGACATCGGTATTGTCGCTTCAAAAGATCCGGTTGCCATTGATCAGGCGTCCGTTGATCTTGTGAATCAGGAACAGGCGCTTCCGGAATCATGCCTTGAGGTCAATACCGCAAAAGGTGAAGATAAATTCAGAGGGGTTTATCCCAATGTGGACTGGACCATTCAACTGGATTATGCAGAAAGCCTGGGGCTTGGAACCCGCAGCTATAAGCTGATAAAAATATAGATGGTGCCTTGATTCAGCGGGGGGTCATCAGAAAGATTGCTGTGCCGTTTTTTCCGATAGACTAAATGGATCCGTATAGTCTTCTTGTTTTAAAAATGAGGTGTTATCGGAGATGTCTTTTGCAGAATCCCCAAAAAAGTAGCTCAAAATAGCGTTGAGGCGGGTCCTAAGAATTGAATAAGAATAGTGCCGGGCTGCAACATCATAATTATAATTGATCATTTTTTCTCTTTTTTCAGGTGATTCTAGGATTTCTATCACGCTTTGAACGATTTTTCTGGAAAGAAACCCGTTCATTGCAATCAGATCGAACCCTTGAGGTTCTATATCCTTGACAAACGTTGCATATCGATTGACCAGCAAGGGTTTTTTAAAATAGATGGCTTCAAGAAACGCATTGCCGAATCCTTCATACAGGCTGGGATATGTAATAAAATCAGCAAAAGGATAGACATCCCAGAGAGAATATTTCGCTTTACCGTTTCCATTGTTTCCCCATGGGTCTGCGATTTTGGTGGTTATCAATCTAAGATTAACGCCATGCTCGCAGGCAAATTCTTTCAACCATTCCACGTATTCAAACCCTTCGTCACCTGCTTCGTGAGATACCACCAGTTTGTTGCGGGGGTCATTCAGTTTTTTTACCAATTCAATGGCATGCTCAATCCCTTTGCGTTGAATAATTCGGGTGGGTTGTAAAATCATCCGGTCATCCGGTTTGAGTCCGATAGATTCTCGGAAAATACGGGCCCCTTCGACATCCATACCGGGCGGATTCTCAAAGTCGAGAACATTGGGAATAATCGTCGATGAAATTCCTGTGCGGAGTGCAAGCTGTTCCTGGGCGTTGGAATTAATTACCACGTGCTTTATGTTATACAAATTGGGAGGAAAGGCCATGCGGAGGTAATCATTAACCGCATTTATTGAAAAACGATCTCGTTCCCAGTAAAAATCATGATTGTGAGATATGGTGGGAATCTGGGTTTCCGCCATGATTTCCGTCAATGCAAGGCCCAAAGAGATGTGCATGGGTATGGTGAGGACATTCTCAGCAATCAGAAGGTCTATCTTGAAGGAATCGATGAATTCATGGAGATGAACTTTCAACCGCGATCTTAAATCGTGAATGGCCTGGGTCACCGGCGGTTTTCGTCCTTTTTGGCCGATGACCTGCGCATTAATCAATCTGTTTTGCTCGTGTTGAAAATGTGCTTCAGGGATGAGAAAGCTTTTATCACGATCCCGATCCAGTTTTCCGGCAAACCAGAAACAGCTGTGTCCGCTTTCTTTAAAGACTTCAGCCCACTTACTCGATTCCAACGTGACGCCGTCTGTGCCTGCAAATCGGGTTGAAATAAAATTCTTCGACATAGTGTAACTACCTTTTAAAATAATACCCATCGGTCTGTGTTATAGATGGGTTTTTCGCGTCAGGAATGATGGAATGAAATCTTTCCGTCGTTTTATTGCCCCTTATCCCAATATATTGGCATGTGTCAATAAAAAAAATCAATATATGGCGGTATGACACAAAAACGCGGGAAATATTTCTTGAATAGATTGATACTAAAGTCTCCCATCCCAACTATTATGCAGCCGCATCATATAAAGATGTTTTTTTCTGAATGCAACAATTTTTTTTAAAAAGGCCAAATAAGATTGATTTATAAAGGGTTGTCGTATTTCATTGCCTGTTCCAGCAACTGGCCGATTATGGCACATTCCAGTCCAAAGGGGAGATATCCGGCATAACCCAGAATCGGCATTTCAAATATCTTAAAGCGATCAATAAAGGAAATGCTGTATTCCCACCTGGCCAGGCTGAAGAAGTTCCACATTTCCCAGAATGCACCGCAGAAAAGAGCCGCTGTTACAGAAGATATTATCAGACGCCAGTTCCCATGGGCCATGCCTGACAGCACATGCCCTTCTCCCATCAGAACCTGAAGTGAAACAATGATGATTAAAGGAGAGATCCACAACAAAGAGAAAAGATAATCGGGCCACACACCGATGCCGGCAAGGCCGGCACCGGATATTATAAGAACGGCAAGGGCCAATATTTTTGGATGTGCACATCCAAAGGGTTTGAAGTCATTCAATCCCCGCCGGACCCAGGATACATTTTGAATCAGTTCTTGGACACCCAGAACCGCCGGCAGTACCGTGGAATAGGA
>JAFCZV010000045.1 GCA_019314155.1 Deltaproteobacteria bacterium | reverse complement strand
CATCGAAGCGGTTAAGGCCGGCGCCATCCGGCACTTCTTTCTGGTGGCGGGCTGCGACGGTGCCAAGCCCGGGCGTAATTATTACACCGAGTTTGTGGAAAAGGTTCCCAAAGACTGCGTTGTGTTGACCTTGGCCTGCGGTAAGTATCGCTTTTTCGACAAAGACCTTGGCGATATCGGCGGCATCCCGAGGCTGCTGGACGCCGGTCAGTGCAATGATGCTTACTCGGCGGTCCAGATCGCTGAGGCTCTTGCCAACGCCTTTAATGTGGATGTGAATGAACTTCCGCTTTCTTTGATCATATCTTGGTATGAACAGAAGGCGGTGTGTATCCTGTTGGCGCTGCTACATTTGGGAATCAAAGGCATTCGACTCGGCCCGTCACTCCCGGCTTTTTTAACACCCAATGTGTTCGAAACGCTGGTGAAAACCTTTGACATCAAACCGATTACAACGCCGGATGAGGATCTGAAGGCCATTTTGGGATGATCCCCATGGGCTTGGTAGAAAAATCATTAAAAAAGCGTGGCTCATCACGTCGATGCCACGCTTTTTTGTTGGTGGGAAACCTAAAATGTGACGAACGCCCCCCAGGATCCCGGGCCGTCTTTCACGGTTCGTTACAGAACACCATGCGCCTGAACGCAGATATCCCTACAGGCAGATGGGGTTCGATCCATGTGGCCAAGGATGTCCCAGAGCATCTGAATGATCAAGGTGCTCTGGGATAAGAGGTTCGGATCTTATCCGATTAAACGGTATGGATACGCCCGTTTTGTCCACTCGCCCTCAGGAAAATCCTTTCTCAATGTTTCATATGCCGCTTTTAAAGGTAGCGGGTCGCCGGAGTTCTTGTATTGGCTTACCCCCTTTAAATATATGGCTTCTTGCACGGCGTCCGTATTTCTGTAATCTGCCAGGATTTTTTCCAATGCTTTTAATGCCTCGGGAAACTTGTCATTATCAAAGAAATATTTCCCCTCTCCAAGCAGCAGGCGTGCAATCAGTTCTTTAGGCTCTAAAAAACCGACGGTCCGGTGGTGGTCTTGACCGTCAGGACCCAATGTTATCAAAGTGGGGGTCCATTTAACGTTGAAGTCGTCGCTGAGGGGCTTGCTGTCTGACGGGACGCGCAAAGCAATCAAGGCGTCGGACATAAAATCGATTACGGCCGGATCGGGATACGTAACTGCATCCATCTGTTGGCAGCCGATTCAGCCGGGATTGAAGAAATCGAGCAGAACAGGTTTACCTTCTTTTTTTGCCATGTCGAGGGCATGGGTTATGTCTGATTCCCATTGGATTGGATTCGTCATGATTTCACCTCCATATGTTTGATGACCTGGCTGAATAAGATTCGACTCTGTCCGGCCCGGTCGATGGGTTGGTCTGCGGATCAAAAACGCAAACAACTCTTTATACAATAGCAATGACCATGCCAACAGGGTTCGATTGGATAACCAATTGTATTTTAGGGAGAAACGATATCAAGCAAATGTAGCGCAATGGGTTAAGTGAAACATATTTGTATCATGAAAAAGCGTATCGGACAGGGTTCAATAATTGAACGGACAATAACTTTTCGTTCAAAACCACGTAGCCGATAAACTCAGACAGGGGCGACCCTGGATTCTCAGGCATAACAAAAAACATTTATTGTTAGCGATATCATTATGGTGCTATAGTCCTCAAATTGACCTCATCGCCGATCAAGGAACCGTTGCCCAAAAAATATGTCTTCCATGTATAAAAAAGTCGGTTTGGCCTCGCTGATTATGATGGCTTCGGTTTTTTTAAGCCGTCTTACCGGTCTCATCCGGGAGCAGGTGATTGCCTATATTGGCGGAATCAGCGGTGGCGTCGATGCCTATCAGGTCGCCTTTATCATCCCCGAAATTCTAAATCATATCGTTGCCAGCGGGTTCCTTTCGGTGACGTTTATCCCGATTTTTTCTCTTTATCTGGTACGAAACAAAGAAGCGGAAGGCTGGCGGGTCTTTTCGCTCATCTTCACCGGCTTCGGTGGCTTACTGCTGGTATTGATTACAATTACCTGCGTTTATGCACGCGGCTTCGTCCAGATTTTCGCGCCGGGGCTCGATGATCCCGTATTGATCGAACGGGCAGTCAGGATGACACGAATTATCATACCGGCACAGTTTTTCTTCTTTTCCGGCGGTATGTTTATGGCCGTCCAATTTGCCAAGGAGAAATTTCTCATACCGGCCCTGTCTCCCCTTTTATACAATCTGGGAATTATTTTCGGGGGGGCACTGCTGGGGCCTCGAATCGGCATGGAAGGTTTTTCCTGGGGAGTTCTCTTCGGGGCCTTTATCGGCAATTTCATGGTTCAGATATGGGGTGCAAAAAAGGTCGGGATGCGGTTCACAGTGGCTTTCGATTTCAGACACCCGGATCTATGGCTCTATCTTCGGTTGACGCTTCCTTTGATGATCGGCCTGACCATGAGCTTTTCAACGGAATTTTTATTTCGGTTTTTCGGTTCCTATTTGCCGCGAGGCAGCATTGCCAGCCTCAATTACGGCCTGAGGACCATGTTTATACTCGTGGGCTTCTTCGGCCAGGCGGTGGGGATGGCGTCGTTTCCGTTTATGGCGCGTCTGGCGGCAGAGAATAAAATCGGTGAAATGAACCGGCTGCTGAACGATACCCTCCGATATCTGGCGCTGGTGGTTCCGTTTTCCATTTTGATTATAGTGCTCAGACAGGAAACGGTTGTCATCTTGTTTCAGCGGGGCCGGTTTGATGCCGCCGCAACGGCCTTAACATCCCAGGTGCTGGTTTTTTTGATGATCGGAGCGTTTGCCTTTGCTGCACAGACCATTGTGGTTCGGGGATATTATGCCGTGCAGAACACGCTCTTTCCAGCATTGTACGGAACCGCGGCAGTGCTTCTGAGCATTCCCGTTTACATGGTTGGAATGCTGAAGATGGGCACCGGAGGGGTGGCGCTGGCGATTTCATTTTCAGCCATTTTTCAAGTTGGTTTGCTATACGTTTTTTGGAACAAAAAGAGTGAAAACAAGGATAGTCTCAGGGTGTATCGGTTTTATCTGCGAACGATCCTGTTGAGTATACCGTTAGGCCTGTTTCTGGAATTTTTCAAGGAGACCGTCCTGTCGGGATTCGATTCGGCCACGTTTGGCGGAAGCCTTGCGGTTTCTTTTCTGACCGCCCTGGTGTTTGTTGTCATCCTTATGTCGGCGGGATACGTTCTGGGCATAGAGGAGATCAAGGCGTTGTGGCGGGGCCTTTTGAAAAAGATCAAAAAATATGCTGGGAAATGACCGGTTTATTTTATCTAAGGATTCGAGGGTTCAAAATTAAAATCGTCGGTATTCGACTATCCCTGGCAGATATCGGCCAGACGCTGGTCGTAGAACATCCCGACACCGTAGTCGCTGCGCCGCACGAATTTTCCTTTGGCAGGACCGGCAATCTGCATCTCTGGGTGCTTCTTCTGGACGTCCAGAGCGATCTTCATCTCCTTGGTGCATCCGGTGCTGAATGTGGCATCTTTGCCGACCCACTCCGGCGGGACCTTGCTCTCCATAATTCGGAAGGCCTGAACGATGTCCTCGTAGGTCTGAAAGCGCCAGATGTCGATGAGTCCGCTGTGCTGGACTATCTTCCACATGTACATGAGATCATCCGCATCCATTCCCTTCTCGAAGTACTCAGAAGGGTTGATGATAAAGGTCAGGGCATATTCCCGTCTCAGGTGATTGATAAAGACGGACATGATCTTTTTAGCCATCTGGAGTCTTCCGGGAATCGATCCGATGATACCGCTGTAGAACATGACGGTCATGCCTTTTTGTTTGGCGGCCCGCATCTCCTCAATAATCGCCTTGGCCTTATCTTCCAGTTCGTTGTAGGTGTACTTGATCACTGCCGGATGCCGGGGCTTGAAGCTGACCATGATCTCGTCGTCCTCTCCGGCCGAAATATTGAAGATGTCCTGGGTGAACTGGAAGTGGCTCCCGAAAAATCGTCGCTTCTGGTCGGGTCCTCGGGAAATAACGCCGTCGACCTCCTTGAAAAGGCGGGCAAAGGTGGTGGAGGCTAAAAGCAGGTTGACATTTTCCCGGGTGCCGTCGGAAATAACGATAATATTGTAGTCGCTTCGAAGAATATCTATGAGTTCGTTTTTCCCCAGGTGCCTTTCCTGGATAAAATAGGCTTTATCGAGTTCACTGTTCAGGGTTTCGTCGCTGTGGGCGTCGTCGAAGTCAACCTTGGTGTAAACCGCGCCCTCCTTTAAGCCGACGATAATCTTGTGTCCCAGGCGAGCAAGGAGCCGAATGATGGATAGGTCGACCATGATTTCTCCTGATTCGTCGCCCAGCCACAGAATTTTTTTCGGGACCAGACCGGGATGTTCCGATGATTCCTTTCCACGAATACCCAAAAAGTCGAACAGGGCTTGGGCGCCGTCGCCGGTCACCGGGCGCTTAAAAAGGCGAATGTAGTCCGATTCGGTGAATCGAACCGCGTCATCGTCGATCCAGAGTGACGTTTCCACCGTCAAAGCGAGCAACCGTTTCAGTTCGATGAAACGGAGAACTTCCCGGGTTTCGGTCAGCGTTCGGTGCGTGTTGCCGAGGTCTTCTGCCTCCAACATGTTCAGGGCGTTTCGACAGGCCGTCGACCGCAGGGCGCCGGCGGCCCGAAGGTTTCGCATCCCCTTTTCGCAGAAATAGGGGTCTTCAATCTGGGTCCGGTTGAGAAATATATTGATCAAACGCTTTTCCAGCCGTGACGGAATCATGATCTCGTCTCGTATCTCATGTTCGAACTTGATGCGGATCAGCGCATCAAGATAATCCTTTTCCCACGGATCGTCGATCATTCGGTGGATCAGCTTCAGAACTCGGTCCAGAACTTCGGCGTATTTTCTCTGGAGAAAGTCGGATTGATTCCGGCTCATGATGGCTCTAAACATTCGATCGGAACACGGATAGTATCGCACCTCATCTTCGGTGTAGACCATGAACCGAATCTGCTCGGAAGTTGCCACGTGTTCGGGAAAGGCAAAGTGGTCTATGTGATTTTGAATGAAAAAAGCCGTGTACCATGCATCTCTCTGGGGGCTCACATTGGGCACGTAGGGCTGGGCACCGTCGGCCGGTGCTAATGTCTGCTTGTTTTTACTGGTTTCGTTCATGGTTCAGTCCTCTGTTCGTTGTCGGTATTGGGCCGCACCCGGTGGCATCCTGCCCTGCAGATACCGTCATTTTTTTCGGGGGACTTCCTGGACACGTCCATTAGGGTATCAGAACTTGATCCGTGTGTAAATTTTCTTTTTGATTAACAGATCTATCGTTTGTTGTGATCTATCGAGATAAGACCAAGGTTGGCAGGCTAAAGCTTAGCTACTGGATTCATAAAACTGCATGGCATCAATGCTGCACACTTGCCACAAACATGGGTAGTTTTTGGCAAGTCAGTGAAGGAATCCAAAACATCCCGGTTTTCGTGAAGGCGATTCCAGCACCAGCGTCGTTCGAAACTACTCTCATTTAATGCGTCTACAGGACACGCCGTAATACATTTTCCACACTTCTTTTCAGCCTTTAATAAACAGGCTTCATCAGTATCAATGACAGGATTATTTCCTAAATCGGCCTCCGTAACCAAACTTCCAAGGCGACCTGCACAGCCAGCAGGTGTAATGAGCATATGATGGGTGCCAAAGCGACCTAAATTCGAAAGATAAGCTAGATGTTTATGAGACCAGCGAGCCATCAATTTGTCTTCATCAAAATTGTGGGTGGCTGGCGTAAGCTCTGACTTAAAGCCTGCCTCAGATAAAAAACTCTCTATAGCTAGACTTAATCGGGAAATAAGATCATTTGTATGAACGTATGATACACCCCAGTTCCGACAGGGTCGGTCCCCTTCTTTGTTCTCTTTTACCAGCTCTCGTTTAAACGGAATAAAGAACACAACCACTGACTTTGCTGTTTGTAGCAAATCATGTGGGTGTATGTGGTCGCCGCTTGCAATTTGGGGCAAAATATCAAATCGTTGATCAATCGGGGCACTTGCTAGCAGCGGAGTTTGCCACCAGCCTGCAAAGCCCAGACGAGATGTTTCATCTGATACATATTCTTCCACAAGAATGCGCAAATCTGTAATAGTTATTCTATTCATTTTCGCCCTCAGTTTCCAAACTTTTGATAAATTGAGAATATACAAACTCTTGCAAAACTACAGATAAGATCATTGGTGGTTGTCAAGTCAAGTAAGTCCTGATTTTGAATGGCGTCAAATTATCCTCGTTCATGGACAAAAAGAATAGATTTCCCAACAAAATTATCCAGGTTTCGTGCTTGAACTGCAACAACGGTTTTATAGGATAAAGTATAGATCAAACTAGTGGAATAAGAGAGTCCCGTAGCGGTCAAGAATGAGAATCAATATCAAAAGGGCAAGACAATGTCTGAGTAAAATCAAAAATATGTATACACAATTAATGCCGAATGATCAAGGAGTTTCTGGATACGGGTTGCATTTTGTGAGTTGCGGATTTCGGTTGCTATGCGGTTCGGAGGGGGCATAAGGACTGAATGGGCGAATAGGGGTCGGGCAACGTATCTTATTAATATTTATGGATTATCGCTCAAAAACAGGTGTTTTTTTTCTTAAATCTTTATTTCCAGGGGTAAAATCCCTATTATAAGGAGCCTGTGTTTCACGAAAATGATATGAACTTCCGACCCTCATGCACCACGAATCCCGCGGCAAGATGTCAAGTTAGGCACAATGGATGAGCAGATTTTAATTGACCTGACAACCATATGATATGATATTCTAAATCTGGGTCATCTTTAAAAGGGTTGGTAATTTTCAAAGGATTTATGGGGTCCAAGATTCGAGGGCATGCTTTGGTTTCCAAAGCTTTTCTTTTCAAGAATGCGTGGGACTTACATCAATCGCAAGTTATTTTATAATTGTTGAAAGTAAATAAATTAAATGATTTATAACTGCATTTTAGTCAGATATACCGGTGAGTTCGGGGTAAAGTCCACCCAGTCGCAGGAGTATATTGAAGATCTTATTCATAATAACATCAAGCGGGCATTAGCGGTCTCAGAAGGGCCGGATCTTCTAGGCCGCACCAGGTTTTTTACGCGCCAAGGTCGTCTTTATATCTATTTTGAAAACCAGCAAGACACGGATGTCGATTTATTAATTGCAATTGTCGGACGAACTTTTGGGATCTCTTCCATTTCACCCTGTTTTCGCACTTCAGTTCGCGATAAAATCGCTGTTGTATCGGTTGCGGCCAAACTGATGGCGGCACACGGAATCGGCTCCGGCAGGTTCAAAATCGCAGTGCGGGCAATAAAGAACCCGAAGTTAGATATTCCCTCTCTAAAACAAGACATCATCAGCTTATGTAATAAGATAGCTCTTAACAACGGGTCGCAAAAAGGATTTTCAAGGCCTCGCTTCAAAAAAGGACCAAAATGGAAAATGGGCCCTTGGGGCGGCAAGATTGAGAGCAAGCCGGAGATAGAGGTTTATGAAGATCACGCTTTCATATCAGCAGAGCGGATTAAATCCCCCGGAGGCTTTCCGCTGGGGTTGGAAAATCAACTGGTGGCACTGGTTAGCGGTGGTTTGGATTCGCCGGTGGCGGCCTGGCTGGCAATGCGGCGGGGCGCTATTCCGATTTTTGTTGTCATGGATCCTGATAATACCGGCAAAGGCTCCAAGGCAAATGTCTCTTCTGTAAGAGAAATAGCGCTGGAAAACATTAAGGTTTTGCTTGAATATACAAAAGGGGCCCCCAAAGCGCCCACCGTCTATATCGCTTCATATCAATCTGCACTGGATGCGTTTATTCAACACGGATCCCAAAAAGGCATCACTTGTCTGCTTTGCAAGCGTTTTATGTATAAAGTGGCCGAACAGATCTGCTTTCTCAATGACTGCCAAGGTATCGTGACCGGGGAAATACTCGGCGAACAGGCCAGCCAAACAGCCAGGAACCTCAGAGTGCTCGACAGTGCCGTAATGATGCCGGTGCATCGACCCCTCTTCGGGTTTGATAAGGATGAAGTCGTCACCCTGGCCGGCCGCATAGGAACGATGCCGGTCGCTGCCATCCCGTCAGATCCATGCAAAGGGGTGCCAGACCGTCCCACCATTCGCGGGAAAGTGTTCGAAGTTGAAAAAGTAGAAAAGAAAATTAACATAACAAAATATCTTGAACAATGCTTGAGCGGCCTAGAGAAGATATCCTGATAATATTGCACACAACCTTTTAAAGTTCTTGTTAAGAATGGGCGACCCCAATGTTTTCGTTACCAGCATAATGACGCTTTTCGCCAGGCCGGATTGAAGCAATGGTCGAAAACAGTTGAGAAGATCGCATAGTAATTGAAGTTTTTCATTGCAGATTAAACCAACAAAAGAGAGGAAGGAAAAATGATCAATTTCAATGAGTTAAAATCAATCGTCACGTTAAACCATCTTAATGATTCGATGTTGGACGAGCTTTCAAGTATTACCAGTATCGTAGAGTATAGAGCTGGTGATTATATTTTCAACGAAGGCGAAAATGCTAAGAGCCTCTATGCTGTAATAAAAGGTAAGGTGAGACTCGAGATCGATAAAAAACATACCACACGGATATCTATTAACGACATCGTTCAAGGCATGGTATTCGGCTTTTCTGCTTTAATTGATACTGAAAAGAAAAATTATACGACATACGCCAAGGCTCTTACAGATGTAAAACTCTATAAGTGGGAAGCGCAGGATTTGGAGACATTGTTTGCTCAGGACTTTGAAATGGGTTTTTTGTTTATGAAAGAAATAGCTAAGATCATCAAAACAAGACTTCAAATCAGAAACGTTCAATTTCTAGATATATATTAGAATGAGTTTATTCATTTTTCCCATAACACAAAATGCTTGCCCTTAGAGCCTTGGGACCGCCATGAAAAGCCTTCGGCTAGTCGGGCGGTAGGTTGCTCAAAAGGGCGGAAATATCCAAGTGATTGATACGGTTAATCACTCCGGCGGGGTGGTAGAGACAGCGCAGTGACAAGGACATACCGAGCAACTGGAGAAGTCCTCCTCGCCCCGGGAAGAAATTTTCGGAGCAAAGTAGATTCTATAACCGTGGACAGCGGGAAGTGAATCGAAAGGCGAGAGGGTGGCGGATGGGTTCGTATTAGCGATGAATCGGAGTAACGTCCGGGGAGCAAAGGAACCCTGCTGTGCTCGGATCATTCGCTGTGGAGGCAGTAAATTTCGGCGTTGGACCACAAGTGCAGGACAGCCTTCTGCTGCATGAACCCTGTCGGCTGGAAGGATGAGGAATTTGTGGCTGAAAATTCCTCAGAAATTAAAACACTTATCGAAAGGAGTTAGGCAAATGGCAAATTACATTCTCTCGGACCCCAATTTTAGTGATGGCACCCGCCCAGAGGTTATAGAGGCGATCATGGATCAGCTGAGGGGACGCGACGGCGTGAAGCTCATCGGGTACGAGCCCGATTCTGACTTCGACCGCCTGCCGGCCGAGGTGATAGGTCGCCCCGAGGCGATGAAAGAGGCATTGCTCGACGCGGCCGGCAAGGCTTACGAGCTCATCGACATGGAGAAGCAGCACGGTCGCCACCCGCGTATCGGGGCCGTGGACACCATCGAGATCTACCCGGCCAAGGACATTACCATTGAGGAATGTAAGGAATTTGCCGAGGATCTTGGCCAGGAGCTGCATAAGCGGTACGACGTGCCTATCTACTTCACCGGCAAGAACGCACGGCGCCCGGAGAACGAGGGTCTGACCTTCATCCGCAAGGGCAATTACGAGGGGCTCAAAGAGGCCGTCCTCGTGGATCCGGAGCGGGCTCCCGACATCGGGCCGGCGAAGTTGCATCTGACGGCGGGAGCCACGATCGTCGGCGCCTTGGAGGAACACGACGCGTATTTCAACGTGGTGCTGGACACGACGGATTTATCGATCGCGAAAAAGCTGGCCAGTTATGTGCGCGGCAAGCACGGAGGCTTCACCAACATCCAGGGAGTGATCGGTCTACCTCAGACTCATCGTCGGACTGGCAAGGCTTGCGTGGTGGTGTCCTGCGAGATAACTAACCCTCTGAAGACACCCCTTCACCGCGTCTACAATCTGCTCAAGGCTGAGGCCGCCCGGTATGGAGTTAATGTCATCGCAGGGCAGATCTGCGGTACCATTGAGGCGGAGGTGCTTGTTCAGACCGCCGA
>JAFCZV010000044.1 GCA_019314155.1 Deltaproteobacteria bacterium | reverse complement strand
CTGTGAACCGGATCCCATTAAACACGCCCAGAAAATGATTGCCCATATCGATAAGAAGCGCAAGGAACTCGGAATCGATAAGGCAAGAGAAAGGGTGCTCATGGATATGGATGACCGTCAGAAAATGGAGACTGCAGATCAGAAAGCCTAATGATGCGAGATGTATTAAATACGAGGTTAGAATAAATCCTCAAAGAAGGAGGAACGCATGACAAAGTTAATAGCATTTGCTGCCATTCAGGGCGGTTACAATATTGTATCAGAGGTTGAAGGGGATTTGAGAAATGCTCTTGCGGCCTATAGTGCAGATACCAAGGTGGAGTTTCCCAATACCGGTTACTATCTGCCGGTGATTTATTCTTTGTTAGGACACAAGGTTGAGACCCTGGAAGATCTGCAAAAACCGATGGAGTTTTCCCGCGGGCTGCTTCCACCCCATATCAAGGGGGTGAATCATCTGCCGTACCTGGGTCCCCTTCTGGACGCAGGCATGGCGGCAATCCTTTCTTTTGAAATTAAAGAAGGTATCCGCAGTGTCACCGACCCTGATTTTTATTTTCCACAGGAAGATCCGGATTTAGATGCCGGAAAAATCTGGGTGGGACCTGCCGATGACACCATTCTTCGTAAAAGAGGGGTTGAATTCGTGGACGGGTCGGCGCCCGGCTTTGCAGCCATTGTGGGGGCCGCACCCGATCCCGAAATTGCCAAGATGATCGTTGAAGACTACCAGTTGAAAAATCTGTATATTTTCTGTGCAGCCAGCCATAACGGTACATCCGTCATCGAGCAGCTCATTGAAGCAGGTGTCCAGATCGGCTGGAACACCCGCATCGTACCTTTTGGTCCTGATATTTCAGCTGCCGTATTTGCCTTGGGGTTTGCCAACCGGGCAGCCATGGCATTCGGCGGTGTTGAGCCGGGCGACTATAAAAAGATGCTTCTTTATAATAAGAACCGGATCTTTGCATTTGTCAATGCTCTGGGCGAAGTCGGCACCCACTGGGGTGCTGCAGCTGCCGGGTGTGTGAACTGGGGTTTCCCGACCCTGGCAGATACCGACATTACACAGATCCTTCCCACGGGTATCTGTACATACGAGCACGTTGTATCCCCTGTACCTCATGATGAGATCTGCCAGAAATCGGTGGAAGTCAGGGGGCTCAAGGTTACTGTTTCCGAAATCGACATTCCCTGTGCCTTTGGTCCGGCCTTTGAGGGTGAACGGGTCAGGGGCAAGGATCTGTTTGTCCAGTGCGGCGGTGGCAAGTCACAGGCCACAGAGCTTTGCAAGATGGCCGAGATGGGCGATATCGACGACGGCAAGGTGGAGATCATCGGCCCTGACATCGGTGACTTCAAAGAAGGCGGGGCATTTTCTTTCGGCGTCTATGTCCAGATCGCCGGCCGTGAATTCCAGGAGGATTTCGAACCGATTTTGGAACGCCAGATTCATCACCTGGTTAACTATATTCAGGGGATCATGCATATCGGGCAGCGGGATATTGCCTGGTTCCGCATAAGCAAGGCTGCCGTGGAAAAGGGATTTACCTTAAAGGATATCGGTGTTGTCCTGCATGCCAAGTTCCACCAGGATTTCGGCAAAATCCTCGACAAGGTCCAGGTTACCCTTTACACCAAAAAGGAGGACGTTGACAAACTGACCAAAAGGGCCAGGGGAGAATACAGAAAAAGAGATGAGCGGGTTGAGAACATGACGGACGAGGCAGAGGAAATTTATTACTCCTGCACCTTGTGCCAGTCTTTTGCCCCCAACCATGTCTGTACGGTCAGCCCCGAAAGAACAGGTCTTTGCGGCGCCTACAACTGGATGGACTGCAAGGCATCCTTTGAGATCAATCCCACCGGACCCAACCAGCCCATTGAAAAGGGCGAATGTCTCGACCCTGTAATGGGCCAGTGGAAAGGTGTTAATGATTTTGTCTACAAGGCCTCCAGGGGTAACGTAACCCATTATAATTTTTACTCTATGCTGATTGATCCCATGACAACCTGCGGTTGCTGCGAAGCTATTGCAGCCATGCTCCCTTCCTGCAACGGCGTCATGACGGTTAACAGGGAATACGCAGGTGCGACTCCATGCGGTATGAAGTTTACCACCCTGGCCGGTGTCATGGGGGGTGGACAGTCTTCGCCCGGTTTTGTGGGACATTCCAAGTACAATATTACCCAGCGCAAGTTCATCACCGGCGACGGCGGCCTTTTGCGCATGGTTTGGATGCCCAAGGTCCTTAAAGAAGAGATCAAAGAGCGGATTGAAAAACGGGGTGAAGAGCTCGGCGTTCCCGATCTGTATGATAAGATCGCCGACGAGACCGTTGGAACCACCGAGGAAGAGATTCTGCCCTTCCTCGAAAAAGTGGGCCACCCGGCCCTTTCGATGGATCCGATTATCGGATAATTCGGAGACGTAATAGGTTTAAGGAGCGGTATATGGCTGCTCCTTAAACCTTGCTTGAATATCACAACTTGAAACCTGATCCATTAGAATAAGGAGATAAAAATGGCATTAACCGGTATTCAGATTTTCAAACTTTTGCCGAAAACCAACTGTAAGGAATGCGGGGTACCCACATGCCTTGCCTTTGCCATGAACCTGGCATCCGGCAAGGCAGAGCTCGATGCCTGCCCGTATGTATCCGACGAAGCAAGAGAGCAACTTGCTGAGGCTTCGGCACCTCCCATCCGACCCGTTGCTCTGGGGCAAGGTGTCAGGAAGACGAAAGCCGGGGGTGAAACCGTGCTATACCGTCATGAAAAAACTTTTTACAGCCCGACACCTGTTGGCGCTTTGGTGGGTTCCGATGTTGCCGCGGCTGATCTTGAAAGTAAGCTTAAAACCTGGAATGCTTTCCAGTTTGAGAGAGTTGGATTTAATCTAAGGCCGGAGCTGGTGGCCTTAAAAGATGTTAATGGTGACAAGGATGCCTTTGCGGCGGCGGCAAAAACCATTGCCGAGACCTCGGAATTCAACCTGGTTTTGATGACCGAAGATGCCGACGTAATGGCCGCCGGAATCGAGGCCAGCAAATTTAAGCGTCCTCTGATTTATGCTGCCACTGAAGGCAATATCGATGCCTTTGGTGCCCTTGCCAAAGATAATGATTTGCCTTTGGCGGTCAAGGCGGATTCTGTTGAAGGTCTTGTTCCGCTGACCACCAAGTTAACGGAAATGGGCATAAAAGATCTGGTTATCGATTCTGGATCCAGAGAGGTCAAGCAAGCGTTCGAGGACCAGATTGTCATCCGCCGTGCAGCCCTCAAGTCTTTAAACAGGGCACTCGGTTTTCCAACCATTACGTTTCCGTGTGAAATGGCATCGAATCTGGACATGGAAACGGTCATTGCGGCCATGTTTATTGCAAAATACGGCGGCATCACAATCCTATCCGATTTTAAGGGTGAGAGCCTTTTCTCTTTGTTGGTTGAACGGCTGAATATCTTTACGGATCCACAGCGGCCAATGACCGTTACAGAGGGAATCTATGAAATCGGTGATCCCGATGAAAATTCTCCGGTTTTGGTGACCACCAATTTTGCTTTGACTTACTTTATTGTATCCGGCGAAATTGAAGGGAGCAAGGTGCCGACCTGGCTGCTGATCATGGACGCTGAAGGCCTGTCCGTCCTAACTGCGTGGGCTGCCGGAAAATTTTCCGGGGACGATGTGGGAATGTTTGTCAAAAAGTGCGGCATAGCTGATAAGGTCAAGCATACGGAAGTGATTATCCCCGGTTATGCTGCCGCTATTGTCGGCGATATGGAAGAAGAATTGCCTGCCTGGACCATTACCGTGGGACCGAGAGAGGCCGCTCATATTCCGGCATTTCTCAAGTCAAAATAACGGCGTAAAAAGCTTGCCGGGTGGAGTATATCCATCGTATTTAATGTATTAAAATCAGATGAGATATAATGGAGGGCATGCCCCGAAAACATCTGGCGGTTGCCGATAAAGGAGGGAGGACATATGTTACTTTTAGGTGAAAGTTTAAACGTCATATCTACAAAGATCGGCAGGGCATTCAAGGAGCGTGATCCCAAGCCGATTCAAGAGGAAGTCCTTTTTCAGAAGGAGAAAGGGATGGATTTTATCGACATCAACCTCGGCCCTGCCAAAAAGGAAGGGCATGAGCTGATGCCATGGGTGGTTGAAGTGGTGCAGGAGGTGGTTGACGATATACCGCTGATTTTGGACACATCCAATATTGATGCCATAGAGGCCGCCCTCAAAGTCTGTAAACTTACGCCCATTATCAATTCGATCATGTGTCGTCCGGAACGCTATGAGAAGATGATTCCTCTGGCTGCGGAATACAATGCCGATTTTGTCGCACTTCTGTGGGGTCCTGACGGCCTTCCGCGGGATGAGAATGAACGTGCGGCCCTTAGCGTTGAGCTTCTGTATGCCGCCAATGAAGCCGGAATTCCAAATGAAAGGATTTGGGTGGACGGCATTGTAACTCCGGTGAACATCCAGCAGCCCCAGGCCATAAGCCTTATGGAATTTCAGGGGATGCTCCAGGATATCGCTCCCGGTGCCCGGAGCACCTGCGGACTGTCGAATATATCCAACGGTCCCCCCGATCATCTGCGGCCCATTCTAAACCAGACGTATATGGTCATGCTTCAGAAGTACGGTATGGAGTCGGTGATTGCCGACCCGCTGGACGATCAGCTGATTTCAATTGCCCGTGGCGAGCGCCAGGATATCGTGGACTTGATTTACGGCATTATGGACGGCGACGAGCCGGATATGGACAGTCTTTCAAAAGAGATGCAGGATTATGCCAAAACCACCAAAGTCATCCTTGGAAAGTCTCTCTACTCGGATTCATGGCTTGAACTCTAATTATTAATTTTACAAAGTCCTTTAAAAAAGCCCCTCCCTTTTGGAGGGGCTTTTTTGTTGCAGATTGCCGATGCAGGGCAAACGCATTTGAATTCCAATGGAGAGAGAACGCTCCACGACGGCGCATATCTCTTTCCAACCGACTGAAACTTGTGCTTAAGCACCCGTAAGCCCGAGCCGTGCCAGAGTTATAAAGAACAATTCGTCCATAAAATATCCGATGAATGTTTTAAATCATAATTTCATTCGGCTCGGTCTAACGCGTGCTAAAGCCCTTCAAACAGCCACTCGGTTTCCAAGAGAAATACGCCGTCGCTCCGCTGAAAAGAAATCGAATGCGTTTGCTCTGATTGCCGATGGAAATAGACTTGAAAATAGATGACGCGTCTGATATTCTTAAGATGTTGATTGGTTATCCATTTTTAATGGTCGATGATATGGGGATCTGATGATAGAGTCAAAAGCCCTTGAGATTAATATTGCCAGCTATTATGTCGATGTCACCGTTGATGAAAAATATTCAATCCTTCAGGAGGTGATGTCCAAATATTACGGCATCATGGAAGGATTTAACACGTTCTTAAAAGAGCTTTCTCATCCGTATCGAAACTGGCAATTTATCGTTCAGGAAGCGAGGGTCTATTCCCTCGATTACTTTCATCTTCTCAAAAGCCACCCCAAAGGACCTGAAGCTGCAAGACTTTTTGTGGACATTTTTACCCGAGCCATTGAATCGAAAAGCGATATTGAAGTCAGAGCCGATGCTGTGGACAATTTTCTCCTGTTTATTCAGAAAATCATCAAGGAGTCCGGTGCTGACTTCCAGAGATTCAAACCGACCATCGATGATTCATTTGATCGAATTAGGAATTATGAAGAAGAAGATTTTTTCTTGTTTGTCAAAAGTTTCTATCAGATACGGAAGTTGGCTGAAGCGTTTTTAAGTTATTCATCCGAAATAACGGATGATTGTGAGTCTGTAAATTTGCTTCTCATAAAATATTTTCATTGTATCTATAGTTACTGGCTCCGGGAAAGGGATCCTTGGTCCTGGTTCAAAGAAGAGGCCGGTGAAATCGACAATCCGGACAAACTGGAAAATTTTTTTGAGAAGATATCTTATAACCGGATCGACCAGTATATAATCGAAATTAAACGTGTCGCACAGTCCAAAACCAGTGCTTCCGAAGATGTTTTAAAGGGGCTTGTAGCGCTTCCCGATTACAGCCAATTTGTCGAAGCATACCGAAAAATTCCCCAAAGCCTTCTGGATGAAAGTCCAAAAATCCATTTGGGCAATCGATGGAAACTTATTTTTCTTTCCCATATCATGAATATTCCCGGTTTGTCGTTGATCCATGAGGAAGCCTTAAGGGACATCAACAGAACATTGAGCCGGTTAATTGCGCATGAGAGTCACCTGAATATCGAGAGCCTCATTCATAAAACCTTTTCCATATTAAAGACCCGAACCGGAAAATATCCTGCAACGGCATTGAACTGTATTCTGAATATGGGGAAAGGTGTTTATAAAACCGATGACAGCGATCTTGTAAAATTATTCATTGATTACGTAATCGATCTGGGCTTTCAGTCGCCGATGATCGGAGGTGTAGGAAACGACTGGCAAATAAAGGCCAATCCCGCCCACATTCTCAATATAAGGACATGGCTTGAACTTATTGAACTGAACCCCATCTGGTCCACCCGGCTTCTTTCCTACCTTATCATCCATATTTCTATTTACGGTGTATTCATTAAGGACATCGACCTGTTTCCGAGGGATGTTACCCAATTGTTAAACAGCCGTGTCGAACCTGTCTATAATCTGGTCAAACAACTCTGCAGGCTTTTTCCGGTTTACTTTAACGATATCGGAGCCGAGGGGAATCTGAGGGAGATATCCACAAGGATCGATGAAATATCTCATCGAAGAGATCCGCTGATACATTTTTTAAGGAAACAGAGCCATGTGGAAAGCAGCAACCGGCTTATCGATTTTATGAAGGCAACCCTTAAATTCTGGGAAACCAAAAAAAAAGAAATTCTGGAAGCCTTTGTTCCACCGAGTATTTACACGGCAATCGATATTAAGGGCCCCTATGTGGAGGGTGTTCACAAGGTAATATCGCAGTTTAAAGAAAAAGGGGTAACCTTGCCGGAAGGTCTTCTCAAACTCAGAGACGACGAAATGAAGTCTATTGTTAAAGGGGTTTCAGGCGTATCAGAGCGAGATATAGAACGGGTGGAACTTGCCATCGCTTTATATAAACTTTTTGATCAGAAATACAATCTCGATTTTATTGAGATAGACAAGTATATTGCCCAACTCCAGGCCGAAGCCTTCCCGGATTTGAACAGGCTGCGGGATGCCTTCAAGGAGCCCGATTTAAATAAAAAAATATACAAACTCCTCGACTATCTGGAAGAGCTGAAAAAAATAATACTTTCCGAACAGACCTACGAAATCAAGGAGGACATTTATAAGAAACGGCACATTACCATAGACATCCCTTCCATGTACGGCAGTTACCGCGAAAAGAAATTTGACTGCCTCGGGCTTGCATTTCGAATAAAATCTCTGGTTAATGTGCTTTTTGAGGAGTTGGTGGATAAAATTGATTTAACCCTCATTACAAAAGCCACTTTTTACCAGATTTACAGCCAGTTGAATCTGTTTTACAAAGCATTGAAACTGGATGGAATTCCGTCGGTGGAAATCGAGCGCCAGCTGGATCTGCTGGCCCAATCCCTTGAAGCCAGAGAACTTACTTTTACACAGTATCTTGATATTTTTAAGGGGTTTGCCCTGGCCATAAGGAACATCATCAACGATTATTTTAACAACATTCATGGAGAAAACCTGAGTCATATTCTGTCTCAGATACCTGTGGAGGGGATCCTCCCGAAATACCTCCCGGTGAGCGGTACAATCGATGGCGAAAAGCTGAAACACAGGGCTTCTGAAATTTTTTTCCGGGAACGCATCGCGTTTTCATTGGGGCTCCAACAACTGGATCTGTTCTTAAGCCGAATTTTGAACACCCTCTTTCAGCAGTCGAATAAACTCTCCAAGGACAAACTGCATCATCTGCTTCTTTACGATCCAAAACGGGCCATGACGTCTATGGATAAAATTTCCAAGAGGGTTTCCGGAATTATTTATCTGGGGAGTAAAGGGCTGAATCTTGTTAAATTGAAAAAATTCGGAATGTCGGTACCTCCCGGTTTTATTATAACAACCGAGGCGTTTCGCTGTAGAGAGATAATAGATGGTTATCCTCCGGCAGAACAAAACTTCAAAGAACAGATTTTGAAGCAGATATCCGACATCGAAAAAATAACCGCCAAAAACTTTGGTGATCCCAAAAACCCCTTGCTCTTTTCGGTGCGGAGCGGATCTGCCATTTCACAACCCGGAATGATGGATACGTTTCTGAATGTCGGGATGAATGAGGAGATTGCAACAGGCATTGGAAAACGGACCGGTAATGCCTGGTTTGCCTGGGATAGCTATCGCCGGTTTCTGCAAGGTTACGGCATGGCTTCAGGGCTGGAAAGGGATGACTTTGATGCGATTATCAGTGAACTCAAGCAAAGGGCCGGCGTCCGGTTTAAAAGGGAACTCACCGACATGCAGATGCGAAAGGTGGCGATGGCCTACAAAAAAATGATCGTCAACGCCGGGATTGATGTCATTGGCGACCCTTTTGAACAGCTTTATTTTACGATTAAAAAAGTCTTCGATTCCTGGGAGGGCGCCAAGGCGAGAACCTACCGTAAGATTATGGGGATATCCGATGACTGGGGGACCGCCGCTACCGTACAGGAAATGGTTTTTGGGAACATTTCCCAGCAATCGGGAACCGGCGTTTTCTTTACCCATAATCCCAGATGGTCGGAGGACAGCCTGAGGCTTTGGGGTGATTTTAGCATCGGAAATCAAGGTGAGGATGTGGCGTCAGGTCTTGTAAATACACTTCCCATATCGATTATACAACAGGATATCGAAATGAGGGAAACCGATATAACCCTTGAAAGCCATTTCTTCGAGATTTTCAAGGCATTGAAAGAATTGGCTAACGAGTTGATCCATACCCGGGGATGGAGTCCTCAGGAGATGGAGTTTACCTTTGAAAGCCCCCGTGTTGAAGATCTGTACCTGATGCAAACCCGGGACATGACCATCCGTGAACGAAAAAAAGTTTTAACCTTTGACCTTGACGATATCACGGAAGATAAATTGTTGGGGCATGGTATTGGTGTTAGCGGCGGAGCGATGAGTGGACGGATTGTTTTTGACCTTGAAGAGATCGACCAATGGAGAATCGTAGAGCCTGAAACGATTTTGATTCTTGCAAGGGGCGATACCGTTCCGGATGACATCCGGGAGATCTATGCCGCCGACGGCCTCCTTACGGCCCGCGGCGGGGTAACGTCCCATGCTGCTGTCGTGGCGTATCGACTCGGGAAAACCTGCATTGTAGGATGCGGAAACCTCGTCTGCAACGAAAAGGAAAAAAGCTGCCTATTTAATGAAGCGCACTTTAAATCCGGAGACTATTTAAGCATTGACGGCAGGGAAGGGTCGGTTTATCGGGGTTTGATAAAGGTTCAAGAATTCTAGGAATCGAAAATAACCATCCCGGAGAAGGGAGCGAACGAATATGCAAACTGGAAACAGTGATGGATTTAAGCTTGGAATAAGCGGGTTTGGCAGGATCGGCAAGCTTACACTCTGGCACCATGTGGCACGGAAGTATTTTAGTGAAATTATCGTCAATATCGGTCGAAAGGTCGGCACGTCTCTGGAAGACATTGCCCACTATGCCGAAAGGGATTCAACCTATGGGTCACTCCATGGGTTCCTGTACGGTCAAGCATCAGAACCTCTGATCGATGATCTGGACGAACAAAACGGTATCATGAATATCGATGGAGTTAAGGTTCGTTTTTTAAGGACGTCCAGAAATCCGGCCGAATTGAACTGGAAAAAACACGGTGTAAAACTGGTTATCGATACCACTGGAAATTTTCTTGATCCCACAATTCCTCCGGATCATCCCAAGGGGTCTTTGCGGGGCCATCTTGAGGCCGGCGCCGAAAAAGTTATCGTTTCCGCGCCGTTTAAGATCAATAATAAAGGCATGCCGATGCCGGATGATGTTGTAACCTCGGTAATGGGTATCAATGATAATGTCTACGATCCCAGGCGCCATAAAATCATTTCCAATGCATCCTGTACCACCACCTGCCTGGCGCATATGATAAAACCGCTTCTCAACGCTTTCGGGCCTAAAAAAATCCTGTCGGCGTCCATGGCAACGGTTCATGCAGCAACCGGATCGCAGCAGGTTTTGGACAGGCTGCCAAAAACAGGGGCCGTCGATCTCAGGAGAAACAGAAGC
>JAFCZV010000355.1 GCA_019314155.1 Deltaproteobacteria bacterium | reverse complement strand
AAAAGATTTTAATTATTTTTTCCAGGCGCAAACGCTGTGGGATGAATGTATGGCGGAATCAGCCCAAAAGTTTCTGGAAAACAACCCGGAAAGCAAACTGGTGATTCTGGCGGGCAACGGCCATGTCAGGCATAAATATGGAATCCCGGAGCGCTTGCATCGGCGTAATCACGAGCCGTTTAAAGTTGTTTTGCAGGATGAAGAAATTGAAGATAGTATTGCGGATTATGTACTTTTAACCACAGACCTAAAAGGGGAGGAATCACCCAAACTGGGCGTTATGGTTGAAGAAAAAGATCAGGGCCTTGAAGTCAAAGGTGTCAGCCATAATGGCCCCGCAAAAAAAGCAGGGCTGCAGGAAGGGGATGTTATTAAGGTGGTTGGGGGGCAGGCAATAAAATCGTTGGCTGACTTGAAACTCCAGCTGTTTTACAGTAAAATTGGAAGCAACGTTAAAATTCAGATTGATCGGGATGGTAAGCCGTTGGATAAAGAGATGGAGATGTTTCATTTTGGAAAATTTTCACATCCATCCGGAACAACTGACCGGTAGAAACCCGGTCCATATTGATGCGTGATTCGGGCTAAAATAACGATTTCAATATGTCACAAGATCGGCAAAACTTCATTTTTTCTGCCCATTTTTTCTGAACGGTTCCGTCACAAATCGTTCCACTGATAAACCAGCAAAGATCTCCGGCATTAAATTCCCAGGCCGGGCACTGTTTTTTCTTTTCAGAAGAACAATTTTTTATCACCCAGCACGGACTCCTATTTTCCATATTTTTCTGCACCCTTGATGCCAGGAAAAATACCTGCCGTTCCACATAGGACGGTACAGACCGCCATCCCTGTTCGTAGCTGTGTACAGCCTTAAGGGACACGCCGAGCAGCTGGGCCATCTGAAGCTGAGTTTTCCCCAGTTTCTTTCTAAAATATCTAAATTCTTTCCTGTCCATGTTAGATTTCCGCCGACATGCTTAACCTAAATTATGGCAAATACCTTAAACGACAGCCCATTGTGACAATTATTAGAAGCTATCTCAAAAATAGTGGATTACGCTCAACGGTAAGGCACAGGCCGACGAAAAAGCGCAACATACATGTAGCATGTGAGCATTTTAAGGAGGCATGGAACGCAGCTATTGGCATTAGATGCATTGTTGAGATGGCCCCTAGTATTACTTTGTGGTACTTATTGTCAAGTCATTTCTGAGGGTCAACCACCATCAAAAAAATTATTCAATTGCTGAAATAACATAATGGGGAATTTACACCCTAGCAAGTCTTGCCCCGTTTTGATGAATCTTTCCAGTAGCATGAAAATAACATCTCGGGACTTACGATTGGAAGTTTTGTTATAGGATGTTAATTTTTATTGGTATTTTGTGACACACCGTGGTATGGTTAGTTAATAAAAATATCGCTATCTTCAAAAAAAATGATGAATTTGACTTAAGTCAAGGAAATTCCATTTTTTCTTTTCTATTAAAATAACATAGGATCCACATTTATTTTTTGACTCTCGGCATAGCCTTTAATCGGCGGAAATATCTGCTGCCCAATAAAAACCAGAAACAGGCGACTTCTTAAAAAAGTTGTAAGGAGGGTATTGATGGAACTCAACAGACGTTCTTTTCTGAAAATGAGCCTTGCGGCCGGTGCCGCCACTTCTCTGGACATGAAATTTTTCAATTATGCAGGCGCTGAAGCGGCATCACAGGAAACAGGGGTAGAGACGGTAACCCGTTCCACTTGTTCTCCCAACTGTACAGGCGCCTGCGGTTATAACGTTCATGTCACGGACGGTCGCATGACCACCCTTATTCAGAGTGCCGATTATCCGGAAAAAAGTTACAACCCCCGTGGCTGTCTTCGCGGACTTTCCATGATGAATCTTGTTTACGGGAAAGACCGGATAAAGTATCCCCTGATTCGGACGGGTGAAAGGGGAAGCGGGAAATTCAAGAAAGCAAGCTGGGAAGAGGCTCTCGACTATGCCGCCAAAAAGCTGAAAAACATTATGGAAAAATACGGCCCCGAGGCGGTGGGTCTTACGGTTCAAGTTCCGGGAACCGGCTATGTTCATAAAGGCGCCTTTGTGAGAATGGCCGGTCTGGCCCATTGGACCATCCACCACGGGTACGATCAGAACGGCGACCTGCCCATGTTCTGGCCCATGACCTTCGGTGTTCAGACAGAAGAGCTGGAATCCCTGGAATGGCCCAATGCCCGCTATACCATGGTTTTTGGATCCAATATTATTCAAACCCGCCTGCCGGATGCCCATCACCTTCTGGAAGCCAAGAAAAACGGCAAACTGGTGGTTTTTGATCCCGACTACTGCTCAACCGCGGCCAAAGCCGACGAATGGGTGCCGCTGAAACCGGATACCGACGCCGCCATGGGCCTGGGCATGGCCAAAGTCATTATTGATCGAAAATTGTATGATGAGAATTTCTTAAAAGATTTTACGGATATGCCCATTCTGGTGCGAAAAGATACCGGCAAGCGGCTTCGTGCAAAGGAGGTCAAGGGTCTGGCATCTCAAGGGGGAAAACAGAAGATACCGGACTATCGAGATCTTTTTGTGGTGTACACCGAAAAAGGGCTTACGATTCTTAATCCCGAACGTCTTGATCCTTCCAACGCCAGACTCGATGGAGAATATCAAGTGGAGCTGACGGATGGGCGCAAAGTATCGGTGCGAACGGTGTTCAGCGAATTCAAAGAGACCCTTAAGGAATATACCCTTGATAAAGTTTCATCAATTACTGAGGCACCTGCCGAGCAAATAGAAAGAGTGGCCATTGAAGCAGCTACAAATAAGCCGCTTCATGTTATATACGGTGCCAGCAACTACCAGTGGTATAACGGAGACCTTAAGGGCAGAGCCCTATCGCTCCTTCCGGTTTTAACCGGAAGCATCGGCAAAAGCGGCGGCGGCATATCTTCCTATGCCGGTCAATACCGGATCCGGTTTAATCTCAAAGAATGGTGGTTTCCGACCGATGGAAAACTGAACTGGGTTCCGTATCTTTATTTTCTACAGGGAAAAGGGAAAAGATATCCGAAAAAAGGCATTAAAGCCATGGTCGG
>JAFCZV010000043.1 GCA_019314155.1 Deltaproteobacteria bacterium | reverse complement strand
CTATTTCCACTTGGTGCGAGTATGATTGCCGAAAGCTTCAGTTGGCTTAAATCCATCTTTTCAAGGGGTGTAAGGGGCGTCCGCCTTTTTGATTTTTTCTTCCTCACAGCTATGAATTCAGGTTCTTTTCTAAAGAGCGGTTCAAATGGATTCAGCTTCGCTTCGGGATTATATAGATCGGATATTTCCGGCGTTTGGATTTTGGGCCTTATGGGAGATGCCGAAGCAACGCTTTGTTTTGGAACCTGAGGTGCGATTTCCAGCGTGGGTTTTCCTGATGCTTTCATGGAAACTGATTCGGCCGTTTCCAATTTTTCAACCTTTTGAGTGGTGGGAGGTGCCGGTGCAACGACGTTTTTGTGGGTCGTATCGACAGGCTGTTTTGGCATTTGAGGCGTGGGTTCGGGTATGGGCGTTGCCGTCTCTTGTACGATGGCTGATTTTGCAACTTCAATCTTTTCCGGCTGTTGAAATTTTGGGGTCGCCTGTTCAGTGATAATGATTTTTTTTGTGATTTCCCGTGATTTTGGTGGTGGTTCCTCTTGTTTTTCACAACCCCACAATAGGGTAAAAAAACAGGCGATACAGAGAATGCTGCGTATGAAAACAAGATGTTTATCCATGAGTTATCGTGTCTTTTTGATGCTTCGGCTCATGAAGCTTTTTTTTGCTCCGTTTCAATGAACCTGTACGTGATAGCCGTACATGATGTTGTAAGATTGTTGCCGCCTTTGGTGGTGGTCATTTTAATGTTTTCTATATTTACAATCCTGGATAACCTTGCCAACTTGTCAAAGAAGAGGGCAACATTGTGATAGCTGCCTGTAACCATAATCGATACCGGAATTTCAGCATAGAAATCTTTGTTTCGTTCAGGCTGTGGCTGAAACAGAATAAATTCCAGACCGGCATCCCGGCCAGACCTTGAAATACTTGACAGCAGAGACGGTATTTCTTTTCTTTCAGGAAGTTTTTTCCTTACGATTTTGAATTCAATCTCCGCCTCTTTGAGCTTCGCCTGAAAATGTTTCAGCTGTCCTGCCTTTGCTCTTGCCCTGACGAGTCTGGTTTCCAGCGATTCGTTTTCCTTTTTCAATTCATCGATTGTATTGAGTTTGGGCAAAAAGGAGAAGTAGAAAAACGGGCCAATGAGCGCAGCGAGGATCCCCAAACATAACAGAATCCTATAAAGCTTAGACAGCTTTCCGATCTTGTCGAGATTTTCAAAAAACAATTCTGATAAATTAGAGAGTTCGATTTTTTTCATCGTTATTGTTTTACCATGGACCGGTTTTATTTTTTCTTTGCCAATTTGTTCCGGGAGATCCTGGTGCAGATAATTTCAAAATTTTTAAGATTTAATTCGTTTACTTTTTGTTGTTTTATGGTCTTTAAATTTACATTCATAAAAAGGTTGGACGCTTCCAGACGGCTCATAAAGTCAGCGATGGTTTTATTGTCCAGGGCAATTCCCTGAAGGTTTATTTTGTCTTTATTTTCCTGGAAATTAGTGAACCATAACCGTTTTACCGGCTTGCTGTCGCTGTCTGCCGATGTTTCGGATTGAGAGGCAGAGACCTTTTCAGCCACTAGTGTTGTCATATTATCAAGTAGTTGGACTGCAATCTTTCGATTCGTTTCCAGGTTCTTTATAACATCGGTCTTTTGTTTTAGTGTGTTGAATGCCTTTTTTATTTCATCGACCTTTTTGGCTTGTTTTTCGAGCCGGGCCAACATTGATTTTGTGTTTTTTATCTGGGTGTTCAGGGCATCGATATCATTGTTCAAGCTTATGTTATAATACACAAGGGTTCCGACGACCATGATAACAGCCAGGACAAATATACTGATCTGCCTGCGGATGTTCTCTTTTTTCTGTGCTGCGCGATAAGGGAGCAGGTTGATTCGTATCATTTATCACCAATTTTTCGTATTGCGAGTCCCATGCAGATGGCAGCCTGTGGCGCTATTTTTTCAAGATAGGAAGCGTCGAAACGGTTGCTGTCAGCTGATAAATTGTTAAAAGGATTGATAACTTCGACGTCAGCGGACGTTTCAGCTGCCAGAATGTGTCGAAACTCTTTAATATTGGCGCCACCACCGCTAAGGACAAAGCTGTTTATCTGATTTTCGGGATATGTGGAATAAAAGAAATCCAGGGCACGCTTTATTTCAGTACACCAGTCAGTCACCACAGACGAAACAATTTTTTTTAAATCTTCAGGGGAGATTATGTCTGGTTGTTCATGAAGTTTAATATGTTCTGCTTCTTCTAAAGAACAATCGATAAGAGAAACGATCTTCTCATTGATTTGTGCGCATCCAAGGGAAACATCACGCATAAATGCAGAGGAATTACCTTTAAGAATATTCAAGGATGTCTTGCTGGCACCGATATCAATCAGGGCCACATGTTCATCTTCAGGGGTATAGTTAAATTCAAAAATATTTTGTAGAGCAAACGCGTCAACATCTATTATGCAGGTGTTCAGATTAGCCATCTGGACAAGGTTGATATATTCATTAACCATCTCTTTTTTACATCGTTGATATCGAATGGAATATACTGTTCCGCTTCAAAATGAATGGTTTCGTGCAATTCATCTTCCGTCATGGTCTGGACGTTGATCTTTTTTACAATCACCGAATAACCGCCGATGGAAATCGCTACGTTCTTGTTTTTTAGTTTGACGCCTTTAAAGAGTTCACGAATATACTCGGCGACAGTTTCAGGATCTTTAATGGAACCTTCTTCGATGAGTTCAGGTTCAATATCGATGGTGTTGAAGGTTTTTAGGGCGGATCCTGTTTTTGAGTCAACGACTTCAGCGACTTTTATAGTTCTGGAACCGATGTCCAGGCCAATAAGATGATTTTTTTTTCCAAAAAACATAATAGATTCTTAGTCATCAAATATTTTATTTTTATCAGAAAGATCGAAACCCAGGGCCAAAATAATCTTGCGCTGAGTTTCAAGTCGGCACGGCATCCCTTTTTCGATGCGGGCAATTGTAATGGGAGACACGGCCGCCTTTCTGGCCAATTCGGTCTTGCTCATCAGCAAAGATTCTCTAATTTTTTTTAAATGGTTTCCCTTCATTATACAGCCTTTTTGGCAGATTTGCAAAATTTCACAAAACATATGGTTCTAAAAGTTCCGGTTGGCCATTGCCTGTTTTTTTACAATATTACCTTAAATTATTATCAAGTTCAAGAACTTTTATGTATAATTATAGACAAATTTTAATTAATTACTTTATTTTGTGGTTTTAACAATTAATTTGCTATATATGGTATTAAATAATAGCGATAACATATGTACAATAAAACAAATCTTAAAAAATGTTTGTTCCGGTCCCTTAAAACTGAAAGCTAAATTGTTATAGTGTCAATGAAAATAAAGCATTACCTTGACTTTAGCGGTCAGTTTCCGTATATATTTTTACGGATCATACTGTCACTCGAGTTTCGCACCCTCTGCTAACGCGACTTACGAGCAATCAACGAATCTTTAAGGGCACGAAATTTGATAAGGTTATTTTTAATGCATTGGAATCGTCTTTTCAATTTAGATAAAGATATTCCCATGCCAATACCCGATATTCCCATGCCGAGCCATTAACCTTGTTTATGAACTCCCAAACTGCAGAAGAAAAAGTCAAGCCGTTCAGGTTGGTCAAATACTTTACGTTTACAAGTCTGATCGTAATATTCATTGGAACGCTGGTCCTCTCTTCGCTCAATACCCACTGGGCAAAGACCATGCAGCAGAAAAAAAGTGAAGACTACGCCAGCCTTCTGATCGAAAATCTGAATCATCAGGTGTTTTTACAGTTCATCATTCCGGTTGCATTGAAATTCGGCAAGATTCGGCTCAGTGATCAAGAACAATTTGAATGGATGGACAAAGTCGTCAGAAGCACGCTTCACAGCTTCAAGGTTGATATGGTCAACATATACGATATGGACAACACAATATCATACAGTTTTGATCACTCTGTGATCGGCAAAGAAAATTCGGGGGGCAAAGGATATGAGGATGCAATTTTAGGCAAGTCGACTTCAAGGTTGATTCAAAGCGACAACTGGTTCCGGATCTTACTCGGATTTCCCCGAGACAGCCGGTTAATTACAATTGCCCCCCTGCGCGCAGAGAAACCACTCTCCCGGATATCCGGTCCGGTACTTGGTATTGTGGAAATAGTTCAGGATTTAACAGATGACTATAAAGTAATTTTCGATTTTCAGATCCGTGTTATTACCACCAGTTCAGTTGTGATGGGGGTTCTATTTTTAGCGCTTCTGTTTGTGGTCAAACGGGGCGAAAGCATCATTGAAAAGCGCGCCCAGGAACGACTCAAGCTCAAAGAGCAGTTAAGCCGAGCAGAACATTTGTCGACACTGGGCGAAATGGTTGCGGGGATTTCCCATGAAATTAGGAATCCATTGGGTATTATCAAAAGCTCATCCGAACTCTTAAAGAAAAAAATGACCAATTACGATCCTTCGAATTCTATTCCAGATATCATTATCGAAGAATCAATCCGATTAAATAATATTATCACAGATTTTTTAAATTTTGCGAAACCCAAAATTCCAAATCTCATGGATTGCAATGTCGAGGCTGTTCTTGAGAAAAACATTAATTTTTTGGCATCACACATTGAAAAGGAAGGCTATGCGGTTGCAAAACATTATGACAATAATATTCCGGAGATAACAGCCGATTCTGATATGCTTTATCAGGCATTCCTAAACATTTTAATTAATGCGATGCAGGCGATGCCCGAGGGCGGCAAAATACATGTCGCAATACAATCCACGGACAAGACGGTAAAAATATTTTTTGAAGATGACGGGGAAGGTATCCCTCAAGACCTTATGGAAAAAATTTGGGATCCATTTTTTACAACCAAAGCCAAAGGAACCGGTCTGGGGCTTGGTATTGTAAAAAATATCATTGAATCCCACAGCGGAAGCGTCCAGATTAGCGCAAAACCGGGTGCCGGCGCCCGCGTTAAAGTAGAATTGCCGGTGAAACAGGGAGTATAGGCATGGAGACCATCCTGATTGTTGATGATGAAAAGAATTATCCGCGGATATTAAGTGCGGTTCTCGAAGAAGAGGGGTTCGAAACTTTTTGTGCAAACAGCGGTTACGAGGCGCTTGAAATACTGAAAAATATCGACGTTGATCTGGTCCTTACAGATATGAAAATGCCCAAAATGGACGGCATTGAACTCCTGGGGAAAATTAAGGAAAAAGATAAGGATCTTCCGGTTATTATGATGACCGCTCACGGCACTGTGGATAAAGCTGTAGAGGCCATGCAGAAAGGGGCCTACAGTTATATTCTAAAGCCCTTCGATAATAATCGACTGATTCTATATGTTAATAAGGCCATCGGCATGTACCGTATGGTCAAAGAGAACCGGCAACTCAGAAATGCTGTGGAATCAAAGTACAGTTTCGGAAATATTATTGGAAAAAGTAAGGTGATGGAGGATGTTTTCGAAACGATTCGCAAAGTGGCACCCGCCGCCACCACGGTTTTAATACAAGGTGAAAGTGGTACCGGGAAAGAACTGGTGGCAAAATCGATCCACTTTAACAGCCCGCGGCGCGATAAAGCGTTTATTGCGGTGAACTGCAGTGCTCTTGCCGAGACGCTTCTTGAAAGTGAACTTTTTGGCCATGAAAAAGGGGCATTTACAGGTGCCGCAGCAAGGCGGAAAGGCCGTTTTGAATTGGCTGACGGCGGCACCCTCTTTCTCGATGAAATCGGCGAACTTTCACAAAATTTACAGGTGAAACTTTTACGGGTCCTCCAAGAAAGAATTTTTGAAAGGGTTGGAGGGATAAAGTCGATTTCTGTCGATATTCGTATTATTACTGCTACAAATAAGAGGCTTAAAGATGAAATGATCCAAGGACGATTCAGAGAAGATCTCTATTATCGGTTGAATGTTGTACATATTGTCCTGCCTCTTTTAAGGAACCGCCAGGAAGATATTCGCCTGTTGGCGGATCATTTTATCCATAAATATGGAGAGGAATATAAATCCGGTACCACGGTAACCGGTCTTGATCCGGAAGTTGAACGTTTTTTTTTCGATTACAGTTGGCCCGGAAATGTTCGTGAGTTGGAGAATGTTATTGAACGGGCCATGGTGATGTGTCAAAGCAATACCATTCAGGTCTCAGATCTTCCCAAGGAATTCAGAAGCAATGTTTATAACATGCTGCATCTTGAAGGAATACCTTCTATTGCGAAATTGGATGAAACCCTTACGATGATCGAAAAAAAGATGATCGAAAGGGCGTTGAAACTGACAAATAATGTTCAATCCCAGGCGGCCGAATTGCTCGGCATTGGCAAAAGCGGGCTTAACTGGAAAATAAAAAAGTTGAAATTGGACGTTGGTTCAAAAGTTTGAATCAAAGAGGATAACCATTTTTTTCTTATCATTTTAAATGGATATCTTAATTTGAGCTTTAAGGGGTTCAATATATTGAATCAGACGGATTTGGGATTGTTTGCTGTTAAATCAGCCTGTTAAGCTGTTCGCTGTTGGCTGCGGTTCAAAATTTTGAACAATTCCGGATTTAAAAGGCGTGGTTAAGAAAAAAGCAGCGCGTAACATCTCAAATAGTTTTCACCATAACTTGCTATAATTAATATATAAATTTAAATAATAGAAATTTGGCAGGCTTTATGTGCCACTTTGGCAAGGAACTTGCAGGTTCCTTTTGCAACCTAATAATTTCTTCATCTGTTTTCCTTCTAAATGGCCAATCGGCTTAAAACCGGTTGGCCATTTTTTTTGTGGGGATTTTAACTCTGGATCCGACCCGCCAACTTTTCTTGTGCAATTTCAGTATATATTGAGCCGGTATGATCGGACAAAATTTTCTTAAACGCATCGATGCTTTTTACATTATCGCCCATGGCATTATAAATCTCCCCTAAATTGAAAAGGGCTTCATCTTTAATGCTGTAATTCGGTATCGACGCAATCATTTCAAAATATTTGGCTGCGGTTTTGTAATCTTTTTTCACAGTGTAGGAATACCCCAGGCTGTTAATAATGAGATTTTTAATAAACGGTTCATCATTGAAGTCTTCAAGGGATTTCTTGTAAAGTTCTATGGCTTCGTCATAATCTTTAGCCGTGTAACAGATATTGGCATATATGAGTCTTGCATGTTTTCCACCCGCCCTGCCCGAGTATTTTTCAATAATCGACTGAAAATCCTTTTCAACGCCCAGGCAAGCCTTCTCCGGTCCGGTATCTTTAAGCAGTGTCTGGTATTTGGTAATATTCTGTTGAAGCAGGGCAAATGCCGTGTCTTCGGATTTTTTTAAAAAATATAAAAAACCCGCTGTAACAACAATAAGGACCATAAAAAACCCAAGGGCACATAAAGCCTTCACTTTGTTTTCTGCGGCAAAATTGGATAATTTTGTCCAGAATGTTATAAACTCGTCAGGGTTGGCGAGGTCTCTTTTACGAGCTCGGGATATTCTTTTTTTTGCCATTATTCCTCCAGCAATTTTTTTATTCTCTGCCAGCCTTCTTCCGGGACGTTTGCTCCCACGACCTGGCACACTTCGTAACCACAGGCAGATCCAAGTTTACCGCATTTTTCGAGGCCATAACCGTTAACCAGTCCAAAGAGAAAACCAGATGCCCAGAGATCGCCGGCTCCGGTGGTATCCACAACAGCCCCGCCTCCCATGGCTTCAATTTTTATGATTTTCCCGCCATGGGAAATAAAGCTGCCGCGTTCCCCAATCTTTAGGGCTGCAATCTGTGTGTTTTCAGATAGGGATCGGACCGCTTTTATTTTGTCCCCGTGGCCGGTAAATGTTTTTGCTTCATCCTCATTGGCAATCAAAATATCAACAAAATCTTTTACAATTTTTTTAAGAAGGGTTTTCGATGCCTCAACAACCGTAAAGCTAGCAAGATCCAGAGAGACAAGTGCGCCGGCGGCTTTTGCACTCTTTAGGGCCGCCATGATCAGATCTTCGTTAAAAAGAAGGTACCCTTCAATATGAACAATTGCAGCGTTTTCAAAACAATTTTCAGTAATTTCTTCAGGTTGTGTTTCTGAGGCGGCGCCGAGAAAAGTTAACATGGACCGCTGTGCATCGGGGGTGATAATGGACAGCACCCTGCCGGTGGGAGAAGATGATTTAAAAAGGGCGGGATCGACGTTGCTGTTTTTCAGACCTGTTTCAAACAGACCGGCCATTTCACCATTACCGCTTTTGCCGACAAAACGAGCCGACCCTCCGAGCCTGCCGATGCCGACCACCGTGTTGCACGCCGACCCACCGGGCATGATGATCGGTTTTTTAGAGGTTTGCGACACGGCCAATTCAATGAACTCTCTGTCGACATATTTCATTCCACCTTTAACTGCACCGGTTTTCGCTAAAAATTCGTCGTCTTCGTGTACAAGAATATCGACCAGGGCCGAACCGATACCCACAACCAATCTTTTTTGCTTATTCTTCTGATTTGCAATCATTCTTCTGATTTGCTATCTTTCCGGGAAGCCGATTCCATTCAGCATGATATTCACCATAAAACAGCCCGGATAATCTGTCAGCTTACCATGCCAGAGATTGATAGATCCATCCCTTGTCCCCGTCGGCGTGCTGGATGTGAATCCAGCTATTTTTGCGCTGTATTACCTTAAACGGAACGCCTTTTTCAACCGTAAACAAAATTGCAAAACTTTGGCCGGGACCCGATCGAATATTGCAATTTTCTTTTTTGGTAATCACTGACGGAATTTTCCCAAGAAGCGATTTGTGGATCCACCCTTTATCGCCTTCAAAATCACGAAAATGATACCATTGTCCCGACTTTTGAAACACATCTATAGGATAGTATTTTTCCACTTCCCACAAGATCTCATGATTTTTTCCGGGACCTGAACGTATGTTGGCCACTGACACAGCTACCGCCAAGCGTTCCGCCGAAGCCACGCCTGTAAAAACGAATAGTAAAAATAAGATTGCCCATGTATAATTTTTCATTTGATTCTAAAAGGTATTACCGTGCAACAAATCGACGCTCTCGGCTGTCAAGCCTTCCAATACCTTCTTCCTTTGCTTCCTGTAAAGCCTTTTTATAATCCTTTTGTGACAGATAAACAGACAGCCCCTTTATCTCACCGGCCCGGCCGCAGGGTCTGTACTGGGGCATTATGTTGACATATGTGTTCAATGAAATTTTGCGTGCAATAAATCTCATTATTTTACGGGTTCCTGCAAGTCCATGGGGCAGGACCAGGTGTCTCAGCAAGATCCCGCGCCGGGCGATACCGGCATCATCGATGATAAGGTCACCGACTTGCCTGTGCATCTCAATAAGTGTTTTTTGTGCCACCTCCGGGTAATCTTCGGCGTTGCATGTGGTTTGTGCTACCTCAGAATCCCAAAATTTAAAATCCGGCATGTAGATATCGAATACACCCTCGAGCAGTTTCAGCGTTTCAACCGAATCATACCCTCCGGTGTTGTAAACCAACGGAACTGAAAGGCCATTCCGTGTGGCAATTTCCACAGCGGAGAGGATCTGGGGCACAACATGGGACGGGGTAACGAAATTAATGTTGTGGCACCCGGCATTTTGCAAATGAAGCATTATACCTGCAAGCTGCTCATTGGATATCTCTTCGCCGTGACCCAGGTGACTGATGTCATAATTCTGGCAGAAGTTACACAAAAGGTTACAGTGCGAAAAAAAAATCGTACCGGAACCATGGCTCCCCACCAAAGGGTCCTCTTCCCCAAAGTGAGGATTAAAACTGGAGACATAGGCTTTTGGACCTGTTTTGCATATACCGGTTTCCCCGGCCAGCCGATCAACCTTACATCTTCTGGGACAGAGCGTGCAAGATTTTAAAATCTCATACGCCACTTCAATCTTTCCTGCCAGAGCCCCTTTATTGAAGGTTTCAATAAAGACGGGTGCAAAATTCGGCATATTACATGCCTCCCGTGTTACCCAGAGTGCTTCTTTCGGGTTAAGAACGATTCAATATGGATGTTATGTCAATATTATCATTCCTCCCTGATAGACGATAAAGGCGGCAGTCCATGCAAGGATTGTACTGTATGAAATACTGAAAATCATCCATTTCCAGGATGCGGTTTCACGTCTGATGGCGGCCAATGTTGCAAGGCACGGCATGTACAATAGAACAAAAACCATCATTGACAAGGCTCCAAGGGGGGTCATATCGGATGATAAGAGTGCATTTTTAAGGGCTTCCGAATCCTTATTTCCGTCAGCAGCATAAAGTATTCCCATGGTACTTACAACGATTTCTTTTGCGACAAAGCCGGCAAGAAGGGCCACGCTTCCGCGCCAGTCAATGCCGATGGGCTCAAAGATAGGCGTTACAGCTTTACCGATACGACCCATAAAAGATTTTTCAGCATGTTCAGCCTGCCTGGCCCTTGCAAATTTTGCCACAGTAAGATCACGTTTCTGTGTTAATAAAGCTTTTTCCGGTTCATAGGCCGTTGCTATTTCAGTTTGAAAAGATATTTTGACCCGTTCTATTTCTAAAGCATAATTTATAGAATACGGTATGTTTCTCGGAAATGCGGAAAGTGCCCATATCACCACAGAACCGACAAGGATTATGCCACTCATCTTTTTTAAAAACACCTTGCTCCGATCCCACATATGAATCAGGAGGCTTTTGATCATCGGAATTCTGTATGGCGGAAGTTCCATGACGAACGGCGCGTCAACACCTCTCAAGAGGGTTGATCGGAAAATACGGCCGGTTATAATTGAAAGTACAATCCCCAATATATATATGCCGAATATTACGGATCCGGCCCGGGCCCCAAAGAAAGCGCCCGCTAGAATAATGTACACCGGAAGTCTGGCCGAACATGACATAAAAGGGGTGATGAGAATCGTAAGGGTTCGATCTTTCTCACTTTCCAAAGTGCGGCTTGCCATAATAGCCGGAACGTTACATCCGAACCCCATCAGCATGGGGATGAACGATTTGCCATGAAGCCCGATAAGGTGCATGATTTTGTCCATCAGAAACGCCGCCCTGGACATGTAGCCTGTATCTTCAAAGAGCGCGATACAGAAGAAAAGAATCAAAATATTCGGCAGGAAAATAATAACACTTCCCACACCCGCAATGACGCCGTTGATGAGAAAATCTTTAAAAATATTATCCGGAAGCACCTGGGCCAGAGATGTGGAAAAAAGCTTTATACCGATGCCGATCCACTCCATTGGATAGACCCCCAATGAAAATGTGAGTTGGAACATGGCCCAGATAAAGAAAATAAAGATGGGGAACCCGACAAACCGGTTGGTAAGCACAAGATCTACATTTCGAGATATATCCACACGCTGCTTTGTAGATGTTGTGAGGATCTCCCTGATGATGCCGGCGATAAATCCGTAGCGCTCGTCGGTCATTACGATTTCCGGCTCGTCATCGAATCGGTCCACGAGGAAATCCCGCTGCGCCCTTGCTTCTTTAAGAATCTTTCGGCCGTTTTTTCCGGTTTTCAGTTGGATGCGCTCTTTTACGATTTTGTCATCTTCTATAAGCTTTATGGCTGTCCATCGAATATTGTAAGGAATGGACCCTTCCGCCAGGCTTTCAATGAAATATTCCAGTTTGGAAATGGAATCTTCGATGTCCTTATTGTATTTTACTTTGCGCTTTATGGGTATCACACAATTAGACTCAGCTAGTTCAATAGCCTTTTCCAGGAGCGTATCGATGCCTTTGTTTTTGTTGCCCACCGTAAAAACCACCGGAACATCAAGAAGTTCAGAAAGTTTTTTCTCGTCGATTTTAATTCCCCGGGTTTGGGCAACATCCGCCATGTTCAGGGCGAACAAGACTTTGCAATCAATCTCTCTCAACTGTGTTGCCAGGTAAAGACTTCGTTCCAGGTTGGATGCGTCGATGATGTCGATAACAACGTCCGGGCGTTCTTCCAAGACAAAATTCCGCGCGACGATCTCTTCTATGGAAAAGGGGGTTAAGCTGTATGTCCCTGGAAGATCTATGATCTTTAAATCATATCCGGATTTTTTTATATGGCCTTCTTTTTTTTCAACAGTGACACCCGGCCAGTTTCCCACTTTCTGCCGGGTACCGGTCATGTTGTTGAATATCGTGGTCTTGCCTGAATTGGGGTTGCCTGCAAGGGCGATGGAAAGGTGTTTTTGATGCATTATGGTTTTTCTACTTTACGTGTTCAACGATGATCTGTGCAGCTTCCTCAACCCGAAGTGATATATGGTATCCTTTTACAATTAATTCAACAGGATCCTTCAACGGTGCATATTTTTCAACATAGATCTCTGAACCTTTCAAAATGCCCATTTCAAGTATCCTTCGGCGGAGTGCTCCGTTCCCGCCGACCCGGACGACTCTTGCGGTCTGTTTTTCTTTCATTTCGCTCAATAACATGAACACTTCTCCAAGGTTAGCTTCTAACAGGTTCTATCAGAATCTTTTTTGCCAGACCTCGCCCAAGGACGAACCGTTGACGGGCCACAGCAATGACCAATTGTCCTTTATCGAGGTTATTGATAACATCTATTTTGTCTCCGATTCTTAAGCCCATGGACAATAAGCGCATCCGTGCGGTGGAACCCCCGGTGAAATCCTTGATTTCAAACCGCTATATCCATCTTGTGTTGAAGCATGTGGAAATTATGGGTTGCAGCGATCTGAACCTGAAGATTTTCGAGCTGTTCGTCTTCGAACTCATAAATATTTCTACATTTTGTACAGATCATATGATCATGATGCTGGCCTAAATGCCGGTGTTCATAGCGAACTTCTCCATTGTCAAATCTGTTTCTACGGGCAAAACCGAACCGGCACATGAACTTCAGAGTATCTCTGACAAAATCGGATGAAAATTGATATCCGCTCTCATTGAGCAGATGGATCAGTTCACCGACCGTTAAGTGGTGCTCGTTTTGAAGAAAAACTTCGAGAATCTTGAATCGATCTTCAAAATCATCGATGTCTTCTTTCTTAAAAAGCTTTTTGAACTGTTCCTTTTCACGGTTATGAATGCGCTTCATATGAATTCCTTGGTGAAACAATGTACCCGCAAAAGACTTTTTACGACGCCATCAAGAATGACTTTCCACTGTAATGCTTGATAACGGCGATGTCAATAAAGCAACTATCCGGAAATGAAACAAATATCATATTGGGTGATCAACCCGTTTTTTTACAAGATCATCCATTCGGACGATTATTTAAAGGGTATGATAAAAATCACCTGACTGCCCAAGAGGTCAATGCCTTGTCAGGCTGCCATAAATACGTAAAAGTTTGTCGGGAAGCTCTCGAACATCAGATATAACATTGTGATGAACATTTCCGTAAAGATCATCCAGCTTGGGGTCTCCGGCAAAATGGACGGTTATGGCATGCGTAAATATATTTTTTGAGCGGCCTTCGAATATGGCTTTCCGTGTATCTTCAATGGCATAATGATGTTTGTAGTCAACATCGTTTGGAAACCCGTCACCCAAGATAATGAGCAAGCGAACTTTTGAAGTGGTCTTTTCAAGTTGACGATACGCGTGGCGGATCGCTGCTCCCATTCTAGTATTTCGCTGAGGTGCCATAGCATTAATGCGGGATTTGACCCTGTCATTCATATTTTCTTCAAAGTCCTTTATCCGTATGTAATCAACCCCCAGACGACCGGTACTGGAAAAACCGGCAATGGCAAATGCATCCCCTACAACCTGAAGTGCTTCACAAAAAAGCACTATCGCCTCTTTTTCAACGTCGAGAATAGTTTCTTTCGAGTTATAGATCGCATGTGATGTGGAGCGAGAAAGATCGACAAGCAACAGAACCGCCACGTCTCTTGTCTGTTTAAGACGCTTGATATAGAGTCTGTCGGAGGGCGTTTTCCCAGCTTTTTTATCCATGGCAAAGTCTAAAAGCGCCCGGTAATCGAATTCATCCCCTTCCACCCACTGCCTCAACCGTATCAGCCCTTCCGGCTTTAACAGCTCAAAAGCATAGCGAATACTTTTTACCAGCCCCTGGTGCCGCTTCAGGGTGCGGATGTAAAAGTCACCCTCGAATTCCGGAATAAATCGGTCCAGGATCCTCACGTGGGCTGAAAGATAATCGTGGAGGTTACAGTCCCACTCTTTGTACCAGAAAACAGGTCCGACAACGCCATCGTTGAGCAGTGGTGTGATGGCTGTGCCGCCAAGTAATTGGACAAGGTCCAGCCATGACAGATCAACGGGTGTTTCAGATTGTCGCAACCCGGATCGACCGGTGTTTTGATTACAGCGTATTATCGATTTTATATCTTCATGGGAAACAACGCCGTTTTTGGCGATCAATTGCCGACGGATATCCGATTTATAAACCTTGAGCCTTTGGTTATCCAGTTGAATTTTCAGCTTGGCTGCAATGTGCTCAAAATTGCGGTAGGTGGAGAAGAAAAGATCCGGTCGTAACCTTCGGCCAAACGGTATTGGCATGGATTCGTAAAATTTCTCGAAATTTTTGAACCTTTCGTGTGGTTTTAATCGTCTTTCAACGTCTGCATAGGTCTCGTTCACCAGCTCGGCACATATTTCAACCGAATGATCTTTTTTTATTTTTCTGTTGAAAAGATCCACAATGTTTTCGGCCTGACATTTTATTCTTCCGGTGTCTTCGAAATTCTCTTTAATAGAAATACCCAGTCCAATCCACAGATACATTAAAAATAAGAATCCGACCGGTTGATTTTCTTTTAATATTTGGGCTGCGTTATCCTGAAGTATCGGCATTGTCTGCCGGATAAGGCCCGGGTAGTGTCTGCTGAGCAATACCCGTATGCGGCCATGCTCAAAAATGGTAAACAGGTCGATTGCCAGGGACGGAACCGGGAATGCTGAAAAAAAGCGCTCCATATCGGAAAGAGCCCCCCGGGTTTGGATTTCGGATTTTAGATTTCCCATGGGCTCTAATCCAAAATCACGGGCCGTTAATTCCCCAATCCCCTGGCATTTTTCCATGGCTTTTTCCAGGTCAAAGTCAAAGGTATTAAACTCATAAAGTCCGGCTTCAAGCCTCACAAGACATTTATACAGTTTGATGTTTTCTGATTTTTTATTAAATTCACTGATTTCGTCGGGCAGATAGATGAATTTTCCGTCTGAACAGACAAAAATCTTTTCGCTGTTATTTGTTATGGATGACCTGGAAAGAGAAGACAGCGGCCGTACGGAAATGGAAAGACCGGTCCGTGCACAAAGATAGCTGTTTAATTGGTTTTGAACTTCAGACAGCGGGACGGTCACCTGCAAATCCGAATAAGTATCGATGCCCAGTTTCGACTCCAGCGATAAAAATTTTGCTGCAAGCCTGGGGTTATGCCTTAATTTGTCTAAGGCCAGGGATACAAATCTGTCTAAAGCATCTTGGGAGAGCAGATACAGTCCTTTTTCCAGGCCGTCCAAAAAGGCGTCGGCCAGGTGAAAATCGGCTGTTATAATTCGTCGCAGTTGTTCTATTTGCCAGACCCGTTTTGAAGGAGAAAAGGCGAGTACAGCTTTCGGCAAGATACGAGCAAAATGCTGATTCTGAACATACGACATCTTTCCGGCAAAAGCGTCGCCCAAAAGATCAATAAAAACGGATGCAGATTCGATGTCTTTTTTATTTAAGAGTTCCGACAGTGCTTTTAGGGGGTCTTGCAGGGTATAGGTTCCCTTGATTTGCATGACCTCAAGGGTTTGCAGAAAACGTTTTAAAAACCGGGCGTCGCCGTGTTTTAATACCGGCACGAGATGTTCCGCCATGATCCGTCCCAGAGTCGGGCCCTGTTTTCCGAATTTGCGCACCAGATTTCGGTAATATTCAATTTTTTGTGGACTTGCCCGACCGATCAGATCCGCAAAACTAAAGGCAAGCGTCCGACCGAAGGAAATCTCGATGGACAGACCCCACAATGCCTCTTCCACCAGCATCTTAATGAATGGATCAGAAACCGTGTGTTCCTTCTGTTCCAAAACAGCCCGAACCCTATCCGCAATGTTCGGATCTGCCAAAGCAAGCGGTTCGAGCAAATCGGTTTTATGGCTTTTAGAGCTCATCTTATATCATTAAACCCATTGAGAAAAAGTTGAGGGTGCCCCACCACGAATTAAAATATATCCTCAACGAGATCGTTAAGGGTTTCCTGGAGCCTGGCGTCGTCTGTTAGCGGGAAGCAAATGGCACTTCGACAGGCTTCGTGCACGGGTATGCCCCGTCCGATTATCTGGGCCGCATATATCAAAAGCCTGGTACTTGCCCCTTCGGTCAGACCGTGCTCTCTAATGTTTCTTATTTTTCCGGCCAACGTTACCAGTTTCAGGGCGGTTTCCATGTCGATGTCCCCTTCGTGGGATACAATTTCAGCCTCTTTTTGGGCTTCCGGATAATCGAACTCAAGGGAAATAAACCGCTGGCGTGTACTTTGCTTGAGGTCTTTCAGAACGGATTGATACCCAGGATTAAAGGAAATCACCACCATAAAGTACGGATGTGCCTGAATAACCTCTCCTTTTTTGTCGATGGAGAGGGTTCTCCGGTTATCGGTGAGGGGATGGATGACCACAGTAGTGTCTTTGCGGGCTTCAACGATTTCGTCCAGATAACAGATGGCTCCCATGCGAACCGCCCGGGTTAGAGGGCCGTCCACCCATACGGTTTCATCCTTTTTTAAAAGGTAACGTCCCAGAAGATCCGATGCAAACAGATCTTCATGACAGGCAACGGTAATCAGAGGCCGCTTTAGCTGATACGACATGTACTCTACAAATCTGGTCTTGCCGCACCCGGTGGGACCTTTCAGCATAACCGGAATTCTAGCGGCAAAAGCAGCCTCAAACAGTTTAATCTCATTTCCCGCACTCAGATAATACGGTTTTTTTTGAATTAAATGTCCCATAGTCTCAGGTGAATTTTGGGATGACATGGATGCCAAACCTCCAAAAAGTGTTTAGGTTTTTTGCTTGGATGAATCGGGTCAATGTTGACGGCGTTCTGCAAAACAACTAGTATATGCTTCTGTTGATTTTATCTGTCAACAAAATAACAGGGACCCGCCGACATTAATAGTCTAATTGACGGACCGGCAAGACCGAACCCAAATTGACAGAAGGGCACGGATGTAAGCTTGGGGGGAATCCAATCCGTATTTCTTAAAAAAATCAATTTCCATGGAAAAAATTCTTGACATATGATTTTCTGCTGTTATAGTTCACAGTATGAATCATCTAAAAGAAGAGAGCCGCTCAGAAATTTCGGACTATCAGATTCAGCAATTTCAAACGCTTGTGACAAAATTATTTCAATGTTGCCAAGAACGGGCTCAGTATCAATGCGAACGGTTCCAGTTGCCCGATGCAGGACTGAGATGTTTGCTTCTTTTTGGAGAGGAGCGTTATCTTACATCCAAAGGTATTGCCTATAAAATGAATGTGGTCAAAAGCCGGGTCACCAAAATCGTTAACGGTCTGGTTAAGAAAAAATTAATCCAACGAATCCCGGATCCCGAAGACTCTAGAATTACCTTGCTCAGCCTAACCGCTGATGGACAGAAAAAACTTAACGAAATCAATGAATTTTATGATTTTGTCAATCATCAGGTTTTGTTGCAGATGGAGCCCGAACAAAGAAAAACCATGCTCACCAATCTGGATATTCTCAAAGCATCCATGGAATCTGTTAAGGAAATGATGGTTTGATCTTAAAATCGTAGTAAAATCAGTAGTTTTTTTGACATTAAGGTTCATGGTATGCACCAAAATTTGAAAAAAAACGATTAACAGATTGTAATATAAGCAAAAAAAACGTTGTCAATATGAAACAGGAGGTCGTCATGCAAAATGTAGAAGCACAAATTGAAGCGTTGCAATCTCAGATTGCAGCCATGGAGAAAAAAATTCCATCCAACAAAATCTCAATGATTGTCTTTAGCGGCGATATGGACAAAGTGTTGGCGGCTTTTGTCATTGCCACCGGTGCCGTGGCAATGGGTATGGAAGTTGTGATGTTCTTCACATTCTGGGGAACGACAATCATGAGAGACAAGACCAAGAAGGCCGGTGGAAAGGATGCCATGGGTAAGATGTTTGGCGCCATGCTGCCCAAAGGCACCAGTGAGGTAAAACTTTCCAAAATGAATATGGGCGGCATGGGAACAACCATGATGAAATCACTCATGAAAAAAAAGAACGTTGCATCATTGGAGCAGATGATGGAGATGGCCGAAGAATTCGGGGTTCAGATTTTCGTTTGTGAAATGTCTATGGATCTCATGGGATTTAAGCGAGAAGAAATGATCGATTATTCGGGTATGTCTTATTGCGGTGTCGCAACATTTTTAGAACAAGCCAATGACAGTAAAATTCAGTTGTTTATATAAATAAAAAACGAGGTTAGGAGGTTTATTATGAGTGAAGAAATCAAAATCGCTAAGGTAATGGACTTAAAGGGTTTACCCTGCCCCATGCCGATTTTAAAAGTGAATAAAGGGATTAAAGAAGTTGAGATCGGGCAGGTAATTGAGGTTTGGTCGACAGACCCCGGATCATTGTCCGACTTCCCGTCCTGGGCCAGAACCAGGGGGCAAGAAATTTTGAAAACGGATCAGAATGGAGAAGTCACAAAGTTTTATATCAAACGCCTCGTATAAACTTGAACCCGGTACCTCTCGAAGAGGGGTACCTTTTTTCATCAAAATAAGTTGTTAGGAGGTTTCGTTGGACACCCTGTATTATCTCGTATTAATATATATGGTATATTTTTCGTTTGCCGTGTTTTTTGTCGGAACTGGAATAAGACTTGTAAAGATTTTCAGAAAACCCAAGCAATCCACCTCCCTGCAGATATATCCCGAAAAACGGCCCAAATGGCTTTGGGCACTGCACGATACTTTTCTGTTTCCCTCTGTTCGGAAACACAAACCGATATTATGGATTTTTTTGATACTGTTTCATGCCTGTCTGTTGCTTCTAATT
>JAFCZV010000354.1 GCA_019314155.1 Deltaproteobacteria bacterium | reverse complement strand
CATATTTTTATTGTCTTATTTTTCATTTTGTTATATCCGAGACGTCAAGAAAACTCTACGGACATTCGACTGTTGATTTTTTTCTCTACCGTCAATCATATCTACCTAACAAGGAGGAAACATCTATGATGAAAAAACGATTTCTGTTTTTCTGGGTTGCGGTCATTGGCATAACCTTGATGGCCACAAGTGCATTCAGTGCAGAATCTGCACCGACCAAACTGACCTTCAGCATCTTCTTCCCTCCCACCCACGGACAGACAAAAGCTGCCATGGACTGGGCGAAAGAGATTGAAACACGTACCGGAAATAAGGTTCAGATTACCGTTTTTCCAGGAGGTACCCTGACAAAAGCGCCACAATGTTATAGCGGTGTCGTCAAGGGAATTTCAGATTTAGGGTTTAGTCTTTTCGCCTATACCCGCGGGCGTTTTCCCGTCATGGCCGCCGTTGATCTCCCCATGGGATATCCCAACGGAAAAGTAGCCAGCATGGTGGCTCAGGAGTTTGCTAAAGATTTCAATCCCAAAGAGCTAAACGACGTAAAAGTTCTATATCTTCATGCCCACGGTCCGGGCCTTCTCCATACCAAAAAACCGGTCAGGAAACTGGAAGATCTGAAAGGCATGAAGATCAGGGCTACCGGTCTCAGTGCCAAGGTTGTTAAAGCCCTCGGTGGAGTTCCTGTGGCAATGCCCCAGGGCGGCACCTACGAAGCCCTTAAAAAAGGAGTCGTTGAGGGAACTTTTGGACCCATGGAGGTTCTCAAGGGTTGGAAACAGGCTGAGGTCATCAAATATACCACTGAATGTTACAGTGTCGGCTATACCACCACATTTTTCGTTGTAATGAATCTCGATAAGTGGAATGCTCTCTCACCTGAAATCCAGAAAGTTTTTGAGGAAGTCAGTGATAAATATGTTAAGGTTCATGGTGAAGTATGGGACTCCACCGATCAAGAGGGCAGAAAATACACCGAAAGCCTCGGCAACAAAATTATTCCGCTGTCAGATGAAGAGAGTGCCAGATGGCGAAAGGCTGCGGAACCGGTGATAGCTGACTTCATCGCCAACACACCCGATGGGGACAAGTACGTTAAGAAAATTAAAGAGTTGATGAAAAAAGACTCCAATTAGATTGCCAATGTAATTCTAAGGGTTGCCCGGATCGAAAATATTCCGCATTGGGGCAACCCTGTTTTTTTCTTGAACGATCAAAATGAATTCATTTCAAAAAATATCTTACGGTCTATCGAGGAAACTATACTGGATTGCGGGAGCGGCCATCGTCGCCATGATGCTCATTACCTGCGCAGATGTGGTCTTACGTTATTTTCGCATGCCCATACCCGGAACATATGAACTCGTCTGCTTTTTAGGGGCCGTTGCCGCTGCTTTTGCCATGGCCTATACATCCCTTGAAAAAGGTCATGTATCGGTTAGCTTTGTCGTTGCTCTATTTCCTCAAAGGATTCAGGGGCTCATTGAAAGCATTACCAACCTTTTAGGATTATTCCTTTTTGTACTCATTGCCTGGCAGTCTGTAATTTACGCAAATGACCTTCGCCTGTCCGGCGAGGTATCCCTGACCTTGGAACTCCCCTTTTATCCGTTTGTGTATGGAATTGGTTTCTCCGCAGGGGTCGTCAGCCTTATACTGATATCTGATTTATTAAAAAATGTTCGGAAGATGATCGGAATATGAGCCTCACAACCATTGGAATCATAGGAATAATCGCTCTGGTCGTCCTTTTGTATTCCAAAATGCCTGTGGGATTTGCCATGGGTTTTGTGGGATTAATCGGATTCAGTTATGTGGTAAATTTCAATGCAGGCCTGAGTCTCTTGGCACGGGATGTGTGGGATGTTTTTTCTTCTTATAATTTGACCGTTATTCCCCTTTTCGTATTTATGGGGCAGATTGCCTTTTACGCCGGCATAAGCCGCAGACTTTACGATTCCGCATATGTTTTGCTGGGCCACCGCCGCGGGGGTCTCGCCATGACTACCGTGGGTGCCTGTGCAGGATTCTCTGCAATATGCGGCTCAACCAATGCAACGGCAGCAACCATGGCCACCGTTGCCCTTCCTGAAATGAAACGACACGGCTATGATATGGGTCTTGCCACAGGCACCGTGGCCGCTGCCGGAAGCCTCGGCATACTGATACCCCCCAGTGTGATTTTCATCGTGTACGGTATTCTCACCGAACAATCCATCGGAAAGCTGTTCGCAGCCGGTATTCTTCCGGGAATTCTTCTCTGTTTCCTTTTCCTTATAACCATTCATCTGCGTGTCAGGAAAAACCCCTCCCTGGCACCTCCGGGTCCGAAAACCAGCTTCAGTGAGAAATTCAGATCTTTTGCCGGTGTGCTCGAAACCTTAATGCTGTTCGGCCTGGTCATGGGCGGAATTTTTTGGGGTTTTTTTACACCCACCGAAGCAGCTGCCACCGGTGCTTTTTTTACCCTTCTCATCGCCCTTTTCAGGGGGCAACTCTCTTTCCGGGGATTTTCAGAAGCCGTTGCCGACACAACCAAAATCAGCTGCATGATCATGGTCATTGTAACCGGCGCAGTGATATTCGGACATTTTATGGCAATTACCAGAATCCCTTTTGAACTCGCCGAATATGTGGGTTCTCTTCCCCTCCCCCGCCATGCGATCATGGGAATGATCATTTTGGTCTATCTTGTCGGGGGCTGCTTCATGGACGCACTGGCCATGATCATGCTGACTATCCCCATATTTTTTCCGGTTGTTCAGACCCTTGGATTCGACCCGATCTGGTTTGGGGTGGTGATTGTCCTTATAACGGAAATGGGCGTGATTACTCCGCCTGTGGGGATCAACGTGTACGTTGTCTACGGAGTGGCCAAAAACGTACCGCTGGAAAAGATATTTAAAGGGGTTTTTCCCATGCTTTTGGCACTGCTGATATGCAATCTTATCCTCATCCTGTTCCCTCAGATTGCGCTCTTTCTTTAACGGGGAAGTGAACTAAAATGCCTAAAATTATTGAATAAACTCTGCCGCCCCTTGAATCTTTACTCGCCGTCTGTGTGGTGGGCTTGAATACTGGAATATTGGGTATTAAAAGCGAAAGATATCTTATTTTAATCTCAGGGTTCAAAACGCAGAATCCGGATCCCAGAAATGCACACATCTTGTCGTTATGTATTTAATGATCGATAGAATTCCACTAAACCCATTATTCCAACACTCCATTATTCCAATATTCCAGTTTAACCGATTAATTAAACTGGAAACGGAACCGTCTTCAGACCGGCGGTTTCATCCAGGCCGAGCATAATATTCATGTTCTGAACAGCTTGCCCGGCAGCACCTTTTACCAGGTTGTCGATGGCCGAAATCAGGATCAAACGATGATTCCGTTCATCCAGCCTGAATCCGATGTCGCAATAATTGGTTCCTCGAACATGCATCGTATTCGGCAGTCTGTTGCCGGGACATATGCGAATAAATGGCCGGCCGGAATAAAAGGCCGTGATACACTCTCGAATGTCTGCGGAGGTGATATCTTTAACCGGGTTGGCATATATGGTTGTGAGTATCCCCCTGGACATGGGGACAAGGTGCGGGACAAACGTAATCTTTACCGGCTCGCCTGCTTCAAGAGACAGCACCTCTTCCATTTCCGGATTATGCCTGTGTTCAGCTACTTTATAAGCCTTGAATGATTCGTTGGCTTCGCAAAAGTGCGCTGCCAGCGAAAGAGTTCGACCCGCTCCACTGACACCTGATTTCGAATCTGCAACAATTGAATTCGGATCGATGAGACCTTGCTTCAACAAGGGGACCAATGGAAGAAGGACACTGGTTGGATAACATCCGGGAGCGCCCACCAGATCAGCGTCTTTTATCTTGTCAAAATTGATTTCGCAAAGTCCGTAAACCGTTTTTTCAAGTAAATCCTTTGCGGTATGGGGCTGATAATGCGTCTCATAGGTAGCCGCATCCTTAAATCTGAAATCGGCGGACAGGTCGATGACCTTCTTGCCTCGCCGAATAAGTTCGGGTACAAGCTCCATGGGCATCTTGTGGGGAAGCGCTGTAAACACAACATCAGCATTGTCACAAACACGATCCAGGGACAATTCTTCGCACAAAAGGCTGACAGAGCCTTCCATTGAAGGAAAGACACCGGCAAAGTTTACGCCGGCATATTGACGAGAAGTCAGGATCGTAAGCGTTATTTCAGGATGCCCGCACAGTATCCGGACAATTTCCGCACCCGCATACCCCGTTGCACCGATCACACCGACTCTGATCATAATACCCTCCCGATTGTTTAATATAACCCTATAGTTCCAATATTAGGGTTATACCCATCATGTTTGTAACTACTCAGGTATTTAGGTTGAAGACTGAAGGCTGAAGTATATCAATCATCTCGCAACGCTCGAATTAAACCATTCAAGACCTTCTCTGTTTCGACAATCTTTGCTTC
>JAFCZV010000353.1 GCA_019314155.1 Deltaproteobacteria bacterium | reverse complement strand
GGTTTTTGGAACCTGTTCGCCAGGCTGGATATCGCCACCATCCACCCGACTCCGATGCATCCGGACATCCACCTCTTTCATTTTCTTAAGCTCTGCCTGGGCGTGTGTCAGATCAGCTTCCAATTGACTCAATCGTTGGGTGGCCGCCACGATATCGTTGGGCTGTTTCTGAGTCACCACCTGGAGTTTCTCCTTTTCCGCTACAAAAGCGGAAAGTATCGACTCCAAATCATTAATGTGCTCCAGCATGGCGACGTATAATTCCGCCCTATCTTTCTCTTCAGAAGATAGCGGCAGTCCAAGATAGACTTGCAGCCAATACAGTGCTGCGTTGTAATCGATTTCCGGGCTGGATGGATGGATGTTTAACAATGCTGCCTTCCATACTGCAGTTTTATAATAGTGCGTGGAGGGATAGCGCTCTGCCACAATCGAATATTCTTTAGCGGCTTGGTGATATTCAGAGGAATCATCCAGGGCGGCAGCACGATCCATGTGATTCCGGGCTTGCAATTCAGACCTGGAATTGCGGAATTGGGAAAAACAACCGGCCACAAGAAAGCATAAGATTATAACGATCATATGATGCCATTTCATGAATACGTCCTTACGCCTATATCGGCACTTGGATTGACGGGCCTTGGAGTTCCTCTGGCGCGGCCGGCAACTCAACCGTAAAGGTCGACCCGGAGTCAACGACACTTTTGGCATAGACCTTGCCGCCGTGGCCTTCTGTAAATGCCTTGACAAGGGCCAAACCGACTCCGATGCCCCCACTCTTAATTCTACTGATATTGCTGGCTTGATAAAACCGTGTAAACACTTTGGGAAGTTCCTCTGGCGCAATGCCGATTCCCGAATCCTGAATCTTAAACTGAGCACCCATGGTGCAGGGGCCGACCTTCACCCTGACGCTCCCATCGTTTCGCGTGTATTTTACTGCGTTACTGAGAAGGTTGCTTACAACGATGGAGACTTTCTTCGCATCCACCATGACCTTGGGCGCAGCGCGGGTGGCCAACTCTACCGTTATGTTCTTGCTTGCAGCAATAAGCTTTGCATCTTCAACCAGAGGTTCAACAATCTGGGAGAGATCCGTCCATTCCATGTGGTATTTCATCATGCCGGAGTCGATCTTGGCAAGATCAAGATACTGCTTGCTGAAGACCGTCAATTTATTAATTCCCCTGCGTATGGTGTCGAGCATCTGCAACTGTTCAGCATCCATGTCGGCTGAACATTGATCTTTCAAGATGTCGTGAGCAGAAAGTATCACCTGAAGGGGGGATTGAAGTTCGTGAGAAATCTGCTGCATCATATGCGTTCTAAGTTCGTTTATATTCTTGATTTTGACGCTCATCTCATTGACTGCATCAACGAGCAAGGCGATTTCATCATTAGAAGAGACCCTGACCGGCTCGTATTTACCTTGTACAATCTGCTCAGTTCCCCGTATCAAGTCGTCTATAGGTTTAGTGATTGTTCGAGTGATAAGGAAGGCCGCTGAGATAGCCGTCAGCAGGGTAAAAACTATCAATAACAGGGCAACTTTGGCAGAACGGCTTGTCGTTGTTTTCATTCTAGACATAGCATTCTCAATGGAGACCTGATTGATGTTGATAAGATGATCAAGAGATTTGTACAGGTTTTTCAGGCTTTTGGACCTTCGGTTGTCACGTACCGGATTGTAACCCGTCTCTTTGCTGTCTCTCTCGCTTTGCATGCTGGCGACAAACGATTCATGGGCCTGAAACATGTTTCTGACAATGGAACCTTCCGTCTTATCCGATGATACATTCAGCAACGAATTCAGGTGTTGATCAAATTGCCGGCTCGTTGCAACGAATAAAGCAAAATAGGTTTCATCACGGGAGATAATATATTTCTGGGCATCTACATTTAGATCATGCAAGATGGCTTGCAGTTGTTTGGCAAGATCCACGACCTGGACATTCGCGGTAAGGGTCATCTTAGCTACATTCGAAACAGCATTCAACTTGAACAGGATATACGTGCTGGCGATGATCATTATGATAATAATGACACCGAAACCGAGCATCATCTTTTTATAAATAGTCAGCTTCACAATTTTTAATCACCAAAAAATCTGTTTTCATAAGGGCGGAAAAAGCTATGGATTAGAATTCGCCTTTTGCAATTAAATTAAGCAAAAAGGTTGAATTGTGCAATGCTTTCAACCTAACCGGAAAATATGGAAACCGACCCTACCCCATCAAGACTACTATACAGATATCAAAATCAAACCGGATCGTCAACCTGGGAAATTTACAAAATTCTTACTGATTCAAAACCCTCCGATGAATGATTTTTGAGTCTTGTGCCGAAAAGCGCCCAGCGATGCGACACGTAAATTTGCCAAAGGCGGATAAAATTTGTAGCTGTGTTTTGAAGCGCCCTCCTGTTTGTCGCTGTTGTTCTATCAGGACATAATAATTCTCCCGAATCGTTTAGTGCAAACGTTTATTTCAAACGTCTGAGTGTAAGGGCATTAAGGCTCCATGCGGCCTGTTTATGGATATGCATAGCGCACTTGCCAATATCGTTGTATAAAATCTATTAAAACAGATGGTTGGATATCATAAAGCCATATCGGGCTTTAAGAAGAAGGGCTACTACCACATTACAAATCAATGACATTTGCTTTAGATATTGAAGAGAAGCGGAGGCTGATGTATGTAGACATTACAAGAACTAAACGCTATTTGCATATTTGTTCCTCTAAATTTAGAAATGGAAAATTCAATCAAAAGAGTCGATTTTTGAATGAGATTGAAAAATCCATACGGAGAAATTAATATTGATGTTGGGCAAAGATGATTTGATCCGACTTAAAATCCACAGATGTCACAATGCCTGTAATTGTTTGTAACCCAAATACTGGTAAGAAAGCACACGTTTTTAAATGATCCATTTTCGTGCTATAGTCTCAATATATCGCAATTTGGACAATATTTTTTTTGCAAGAAATGGTGTATAATTTTTGTGATACGATATTACCGTATCTCATTTTAAGTGAAAATAGATACTTGCAAGATATCAAATTGTTTACATTTCTAAATTTTATCCGTCATTCTTAACATATCAAAAGTTTGAAGACTGA
>JAFCZV010000352.1 GCA_019314155.1 Deltaproteobacteria bacterium | reverse complement strand
ACCCACAGTTGGCGGAGGACATGATGCTTGCGCCGAGAAAGTTGATACTTTTATGTGCTCGGGGTGTTGAGACAGAGGATGTATGGAAAAAGATCAAGTCCGAGTATGAAGGATTGATCGGAATTGACTATTATCACAGTAAAATTTATTTGGGATATAGGAGCTAAGATATGGATGATGAGATTTTTTATGAATATGAATCAAGTCAATACGGCGACGGTGTCTTACTAAATGAATACAGGAGAGAGTTTTCCCTTGTAGCGGCAAAACGTAAGGATGGTAAGATTTTTATGGAGTGGGTTTTCCCTCAAAAAAGAGATGGTAGCAACAGCCCTGAAGCATGTTTTGGTATCCTCTAAGATATCAGGCATTTTTGAAGATAAAAAAAATATTTTTTCGCAAAAAAGGGGTAGACGAACAAATCTTATTTTGTTAGTGTAGCATTGGATTGATTTCAAAGGAGGTCCAGCGCTATGCTCCGAAACAAAAACGGATCAGTATTTCAAAGCGGTCGGGAGATAACCAGTCAACAACTTGAAGAAATTAAAGAAACGGTTGGACTGTTCCCGTCCTTGAGTCGTCAAGAACTGGCAGCAACCATATGTGAGAACTTGGAGTGGCTTACAGCATCTGGGAGTTACAAAATAGATGCTTGCCTGAAGCTGTTGGAGAAACTGGAAAAGGAAGGCATTATTCAGCTTCCGGAGAAGCGAGAAGAATATATAAGGGAGCGATTTTCAAAGCCGGTTCCTTTAACAGGCAGGACAGAACCTCAACCTTCTATCGTTTGTAAATTAAGAGAGTTAGGGATTGCAAGGGTTGAAGTTGTTAGAGACAAAGAAAAGGCAGAAACTTGGAAGGAATACGTATCCCGCTATCATTACTTAAGTTACAAACCGCCATTCGGATATTATCTGAGATATTTCATTGAATCTGAGCGTGGTTTATTAGGTTGTCTTCTGTTTGCAGGCGCTGCTAAGGCGCTAACGGTTCGAGACAAGTGGATAGGCTGGACAGAAAATCAGCGTCTGAGGAATCTGGCCTGGGTTATCAATAATACACGTTTTCTGATTTTTCCTTGGGTTCGGGTCAAGAATCTTGCCAGTCACGTTCTAGGCCAGGTCGTTCGTCGTATAAAGGAAGACTGGCTGGATTGTTGGGGATATGGTCCTGTTTTATTGGAGACATTTGTTGACCCACAACATTATGAAGGGAGTTGTTACAAGGGAGCCAACTGGGAGCACCTGGGGATGACCACTGGTGATGGTCTTGTACGCAAAGGCAAGAGGTATACCACGACACCAAAAATGATTTTAGTAAAGCCCCTGGTAAAAGATTTTCGCTTTCTGCTTTGTTCTGAGCGACTGAAAGGGAGGGTGGAAGAATGAACAAGGCAAGCAGAAGGTTGAGCAGGGAAGAAATCAAAAGGATAAGAAAGGAAAAGAAGAAAGCACAGATTGAGTTGCGTACGAGACAGAAAGCGGAAGGGTTGAAATTGCCATTTAAAGCGTCAATCCCCAACCATAAATGTTCATACACGACTGTGGAAGAAGAATATGAAATCCGGCAGGATGCTACATCTGAACAAATCAGGGTCTTTCGTTCGCAGTTGCCGTTGCTGTTAAAACGTCTGACAAAGATTAAGGACCCAAGGAATCCAAAGAAGATAAAGTATAAACTTACCGCGTTAATGATCTATGGTATCCTAACATTTGTTTTTCATATGACCTCAAGACGCGAGGCGAACAGAGAAATGACACGGCCAATGTTCATGGAAAACCTGAAATTGCTTTTTCCTGAACTGGAGGATTTACCACACAATGATACGCTTATGCGGCTTTTGGCCGGAATTAAGTCGAATGAAATTGAAGATTCTCTTATTGAGTTAGTTCGGAAGTTGATTCGGAACAAAAAGTTTGTTCGGTATTTGATTAATCATTGCTATCCTATTGCAATTGATGGCACGCAAAAATGTGTTCGGGACGTTATTTGGACGGAGGAATGTCTGGAGCGAGAAGTAAAGAAAGGGGATTCTACTCAAATGCAATATTATGTGTATGTGCTGGAAGCCAGTCTTGCATTTGCCGACGGCATGACAATCCCCTTAATGAGTGAATTTTTAAGTTACACAGAAGGAGATACAGCGACAAAAAAGCAGGACTGTGAACAGAAAGGATTCAAGAGATTGGCCAAGCGGTTAAAGGGTGAGTTCGGACGTCTTTCCATCATGGTTTTGTTGGATGGGCTGTACCCAAACGGACCAATCATGGAAGTGTGCCGTAAGAACCGTTGGGATTTTATGATTGTATTGCAAGATAAGTCTCTCCCCAGCGTTTGGGAAGAATATGAAGGGCTAAAGAAGCTTGAAACAAAAAACAGTTTTCATACAACGTGGGGCAATAGACGCCAAAGATTTGAGTGGATAAATAATATCGAGTATTGCTATGGCCCCAACGAAAGGAAAAAACAGATTGTCCATGTGGTTGTTTGCGAAGAAAACTGGGAGGAGATAGCCAGAGATTCTGCAGAGGTTGTGGCTAAAAAATCACGCCATGCCTGGATTTCGAGTAAGCCTCTTTCCAGGCAGAATGTGCATGAGCGTTGTAATCTGGCTGCACGCCACAGGTGGGGTATTGAGTCAGACATCCTGGTGGAGAAACGTCATGGTTACCAGTATGAGCATATGTTCTCTTATAACTGGAATGCGATGAAGGGCTATCATTATCTGATGCGATTGGGGCATATGATCAATGTCCTGGCCCTTTATTCTGAACGTCTCATTAAGATCGTAAGGGAATTGGGGGTACGTGGTTTTATTCGATTCATTCGTGATACCATAAGTGGTCCATGGTTAGATCCCGTATGTGTGCGGAAATGTCTTGCATGTGCTTTTCAACTTCGGTTGATATAGGGGACCCAAAACCATAACAATATCCAACACAATACTCCCAAATTAATGATGGTGAATGCAGTACTTTGTTCTAATGTGGATATCTCCTAAAAAACTCACTGGGTTGTGCTGATTTTCAGCATGATTTTTCCGCGGATACATCCGTCAATGTGAAAATTTTTGAGATAAGTTTACGCGAATTGCTATCTGGAGCATTCGTGCTTCACCACTG
>JAFCZV010000351.1 GCA_019314155.1 Deltaproteobacteria bacterium | reverse complement strand
TAAAAGTTAGAAATGAACTCCAGACAGGTCCAAGTAAATGTCATTGATATTTTTAAGGAGGTGAAAACAATGAGACGGTTTATGACACCCAGAGTGGCACACTGCAGTGAAGGGTGCCCGCTTAAGTCCCGGGCATGACGATAAACGGCCCTCTTACTAGAATCATGTGCGACATCAATTATTCGCTATTAAAATCAACATAAGGATAATTTTAAAATAAGGAAATACAAAAATGAAGAAGATTTTTACAAGCAAAACACTTATTATCTTAACGGGGGTATGGGACCCGGCATGATGGGCGAATGGGGTCATGACGGCCCCGGCTGGCATCACAGAGGTTGGAATAGTTCCGGATACGGCCCTATGGCAGGGAATCTGAGTGATGATGAACTTGTTCAGATGAACAAGGAACGCTCGGAATTTTTTAAGGCAACCGAAAACCTTCGGCAAGACCTTTACGCCAAACAGCTTGAACTGAGAAGTGAGCTTGCCAAAGAGAATCCGGATTCTAAAAGAGCTTCGAGTTTACAAAATGACATATCCAAACTTCAGGCCCGGCTGGATCAAAAACGAATCGATCATATGGTTGAAATGAGAAAAATCAATCCCGACGCCAGCAGGGGATTCATGAGCAGAGGTGGAATGGGCTACGGTTCTGCTTATGGCGGTTATTGCTGGCGATAAATAAACTCCTCCTTAATTGGAAGTGGCCTCTCATTACGAGGGGCTACTTCAAAATATCAATTACCCGCGCTCAGTGTTCGTTTGAACATTATAAAATAACTTTGGTGGGTGTCAGAAAAGTTATTAATGTTTTCGAATATAAAAAGATAATATTAAGTCCGGGGTTTGTTTAATTTAATGTACTAATTATTGCGCCAGATGGTAAGAAAGAAGATGGGGCTCGGCAATCCTGTTGCTTTACCCCATCTTCAAACCCGCATGGTTATAGATGAACCGTCTTTTATTTAACCGGTGTTAATTCAACCCTTCGGTTTTTGCCCCGGCCTTCCTTGGTGTCGTTGCTGGCGACCGGCTTCGTGAACCCAAAACCCTTGATGGTAAGTCGTTTGGCATCAACCCCTTTACTAACGAAATATTCCATGACGGCTTTGGCCCGTCTTTCAGAAAGTTTCATGTTATAATCGGCAGGCCCAATATTATCCGTGTGCCCATCGACCTCAACATTGATATCGGGATTCTTTTTCAGTATAGCGGATGCCTCATCAAGCATGGGGTGGGCTTCGGACTTAATTTCAGCACTGTCAAAACCAAACAGCACCACAGCCGCGTATGTCCAGCAACCCCTTGCATCTACCGTGGCGCCTTTAGGCGTATTGGGGCATTGATCTTTATCGTCCGTCACGCCGTCCCCATCACTGTCCATCGGTTTTGCAACCGGCTTGGGAACCGGCATGGGAGCAGGCTTGGCCAAAAATATTCCTTCCACAAAACCGGCCATGTCCCCCGAAGAAGAGAGCCTGTCGGCAGCGGTTGAATATCCACAATCTCCAGCTTTGGTAATCTGATCCAGAATCTGTTTGCCGGTAGGACTATCTCCGATCAATACCGTGAATATGCAAAGTTTGTCACCGAACTGTTTTTTCATGGCCTCCGCAGCCTTTACCGGTTTTGGGTCCATATTTTCCCCGTCGCTAACGATAATGACTGCTATTGGACCTTGGGTCGACTTCAAGTCACCAGTGGCAGCGCTGATGGCCTTTGTCAGAGGAAGAGAACTATTCCCGCTGGGCTCCTTTACAGCGTTCAGGGCCGCTCTAAATCCTGCACTTGAATATTTCGTCGGTCCGTAAACAAGGAGAGTCGACGTGTCAGGCACATAGTCATTATTACCAAAAATCCTGAGTTCCCCATTGTACTTCAATTCCGGAAGCGTCTGATTCAAAGCACTCAAGAAATCTTTGGCGATATTGGCCTTTTTCTTCTGATTGTATTTCGTAGCCATTGAAGAAGATGTGTCAAGGATCACCACGAAATTGTCAACCTTGGGCACATACTGATTTGCGTTAAACTTATATGGTTCGAAAGACGGCGCGGCTTTTTGAACTTTCTTAGCGCCACAACTGATCAGCAGGGTGCTGATCGTTAAAATAGACAATATTTTCAAATAATTCCTTGCCATAGTTTATCTCCTTCTAATCTTGCAGGTTAACACCATTTTTTTCAAAGTCTATTTTTTGGTTTGGTAAACTTGAAGACCTTGTCCGTCAAATTGCTGAAGGACGATGGCCCTTAAAAAATCAACTACCGCACCAGAGGATACGCAAGAAGATGGCTGTTTCCTCCTTTGCCGAAAAAGGAGCCGGTTTCGGTCGTTACAAACAGCAGTTGTCCATGGGCAACGGTTAGTCCCTGAACCGGTTTTCCCAGCATTTCGCCGAGGGTTCCTTTGACAAACGTGCCATCCCGGTACTTTACAACTGCCAGCCGGGTGTTTTTGATGACGGGATAGATTCCAGGGGCACCTATAGAAGGCCTGTCGGAAGAAATGACCACCAGTTCCAGTCGCCCATCACCATCGAGGTCCGCTACCGTTGGTGATACTTCAACCACGGCAGAATTTAAGAAAAGATTCTTGGCGTCGGGATCGACCTCGTATGTTGCCACCGAGAGGCTGCCGCCAATATTTGGGGGGGATCTGTAGAGCTGTTTTTTGCCGGCGTAGATATAGAGCTCTTTGCCGCGCACAAAAACGGACTCAAGGTGCCCGTCGCCGGTCAGATCTGCAAAAAGGCTCCCCAAAACCGTGTAACTGCCTGGAACCTTTAAACCCGAATTTGAAGCCTTGAGCTTTCCTTTGGTCAGATTTATTTTTTTGATCTGCCTGCCCCAAAAGAGGTCTTTGTCAAAGGACTGACGAAGCAGGGTCTCCGGTGTTCCGTCACCAACCAGGTCAAAAGTCCCCAAAAAATATGGGAGCCACGCTCTCAGAGGAACGAGTCCGTTTTCTCGAAGATCGAAAATCTTCGCTTCCACTTTCTGATCGTTCAGATAGGTCACCGCAAGGTGCATGGAAACCTCGTCGGAGGGTTGCCACCACTGTACCGAAAGAATCTGTCCGTCCCCTTCGGGAGCCCTTTGGGTTAGGAGGGACACGTTTTTGCTGACAACATAAACACGAATGGTTGACCCATCGGTCGTTGCCATGAGGAGCCGGTCCCCATCCTGTATGAAATCAGCCATAACTGTTGCTCCGGGAAGATCTGCTACAGCCTGGAAACCTGGATAGGCACCTTGATAGCCAACCCCTTCATCTATCGCAGTCGTCGCCTTGGGTGTCGGTTCGACAGCAACGGGAAGCAATCCAAGGGGTCCGTAGGTATGAATGATCTGGAATTCGGAGTCCCGAACTTCAAGCCCCTCCTTTTTTAAAATGAAGATC
>JAFCZV010000350.1 GCA_019314155.1 Deltaproteobacteria bacterium | reverse complement strand
TCTTGGGACTCTATTCTCTTACCGGGCTTTTCATGTTTCTTTTCTTTAGTAAATATCTGATCAGCCCATTTTTATTTATTTATACCGCTGGATTTTTTTACGTCTTTTTTCTCTCTGTAAAACATGGATATGGAAGAACCAAGCAATAAAAGGACAAAGGGACTCAGAAATCATTCCATTCATATCGGAATCGTTGGGTTGGGCCTAATATCCGTTAAAGGGATCTTCGTAATTGTCGGAAACTACGGAAGCGGGAAGACCGAAGTTTCCATAAACCTTGCCGTGAATCAAAAGCGTGCGGGTGTAGATGTAAAAATCGCAGATCTTGATCTGGTTAATCCTTACTTTAGAACTCGGGAGGCAAGGAAAGCTCTTGCTAAGCTGGGGATTGAGGTGGTTGTACCCGAGGAAAAGTACCTTCAGGCCGATTTGCCCATTTTGAGCCCGGTTATTTCAGGATTAATCCGTCAACCGAGCGATCTGACGTTGATTGACGCTGGAGGCAATGATGTGGGAGCAACCGTCCTCGCAGCACTGGCCGATTCTTTCCGCAATAAACGTGTTCATATGTTGCAGGTGGTGAACCCCTTTCGGCCGTTCACTGATACCATTGAAAGCTGCTTGAAAATGCGTGATGAGATTGAAAGGGCTTCGAAAATGGCCATCAATGGAATTATCGGCAATGCAAATCTCATCGATGAAACTTCGGTTGATGATATATACAACGGATATGATTTTGTTAAAACGTTGTCTGGCGAAACCCAGCTGCCGCTCAAGTTTATTACTGCCTCGGTAGAACTGTTGCCTGATATAGATATGGGACGTTTTTCCTGTCCGGTGCTCCCCATAGAAAGACAGCTTGTTCCACCATGGAAAAAAGCCGTAAAACTGAAACAATAAGTCGTTCGTTCTTAAGCATATAAATCATAGAGGGGTTAGAAAAAATGCCATATAAACATACCATCGACAATAATCGATGCAAAGGATGCGGGCTATGTGTAACCGTTTGTCCGAAGAAGGTTTTGGAACTGTCCGATGAAGTGAATTCTATGGGCTATTTCCCATTATACAAATCCATGCCCTTCGGTATTGAAATAAGTGATTTTGGAACGAAGTAAATAATGAGCATTCAAGTGGACAGAGAAAAGGCCTTAGAAGCCGCGATGACTCAGATCGAACGTCAGTTCGGAAAAGGTTCTATCATGAAACTGGGCAGTCAGGCTGTTCTCGATGTGCCTGTAATACCGACCGGCTCCCTTGCACTCGACAAAGCGCTGGGTACTGGGGGACTTCCTAGGGGCAGAGTCTGTGAAATTTTTGGGCCGGAATCCTCCGGTAAAACAACCCTTGCGCTTCACGCCGTTGCTGAGGCTCAAAAACAGGGGGGGATTGCAGCCGTTATAGACGCTGAACATGCTCTTGACATCGCGTATGTCGGCAAGCTTGGTGTGAATTGTAACGAGCTTCTGGTTGCCCAACCCGATACAGGGGAACAGGCGCTCGAAATTGCGGATATGCTGGTAAGGAGCGGTGCAATAGACATCATCGTTATCGACTCAGTCGCAGCCCTTGTTCCCAGGGCGGAAATCGAAGGAGAAATGGGAGATCATCACATGGGGCTTCAAGCCCGGCTCATGTCACAGGCCTTAAGAAAGCTGGCTGCAATAATTAGCAAGACCCTGACCTCGGTTATTTTCATCAACCAGATCCGCATGAAAATAGGAGTTGTATTCGGGAACCCGGAGACAACAACTGGCGGAAACGCCCTTAAGTTCTATTCATCTGTCAGGCTTGATATCAGGCGTATCGGCACTATCAAGGAAGACCAGCAGGTTGTGGGAAACCGTACTCGGGTAAAAGTAGTCAAAAATAAGCTGGCACCACCTTTCAGGGAGGCTGAATTTGACATCATGTACGGTGAAGGAATATCGCGAACCGGCGAGCTTCTCGACCTAGGTGTTGAAGAAGGTATAATTGATAAAAGCGGGGCCTGGTATTCATACGACGGTGAGAGAATGGGCCAGGGGCGCAACAACGTAAAAGAGTTTTTCAAAGCAAATCCGGACATATTCAATGCTGTATCCGCCAAACTCAGACAGGCATTGGGGCTTTCTGAAAGGGGATAAGTAAGAGCGTTGAATGTTTTGCTTTTATCTGTTTATTAACCAGCGTTGGGCCATAAAAAGACCCGAACCGGACTGTGATACCTTGCAACTACCTAAGTTCAGTCAAATTTGTGATACGGTAATATGATATCACAAAAATTATGCCCTGCTTCTTTCTTGGAATATCTTGCCAATCTAGCAACCTGAAGCCAATTCTTTTTTTATCCATATATCATAAAAATGAAAAGAGCAAACCATGTGAAACTGGTTTGCCCTTATTGAAAAAATGATATCACAAATAATTTAGAGTCTCAAAAATCTGTCAAGCAGATACCTGTAACGTGGATATTACTGGCGGGATTGGAGCGTAGATGTCTTTGTTAGTGTCCACATCCACCAGCATGACCACCGCAGGCATGCTCTACAGTCATTTCAGACATTGTGTTACTTTCAAATAGTCCGATATTGTCTCGAACTGTGCCTTTTGTAGCTTTATAAACTTTGATTCCCATTACATTTAATTTATTGATAGCACCTGCACCAATGCCGCCAACAACGATAACATCAACCCTTTTTCCATCTAAAGCTTTTAAGGGATTGCACATACCGTGCACATGGCCTAAGTCTTGATTGCTAATTGTATCAATTGATTTTGCTTCTGTATCAAAAACGACAAAGATTGGAGCCGAACCAAAATGACCGAACACTTCACTATCTAATCCTTTATCTGATTCAACCGGAAAACATATTTTCATTTTTAAACTCCTTTGATTTTATTTGCCAAAGCGTACAACATATAGACGAATTCGGGCAAGTCAACTTTTTTTAATCCTTTACGAGTTTAATCATCCGAATTGGATCACGGCTGCTCGTAGGTAGATAAACATTGACTGTCTGGTTCGGCTTTTGTTTCCTTCCCACAGACTCAAATGTTTCATTGAAAAAACGATATCACAAATATATTAAAGCCTATCGAAACGTGTGATTGATAGCAGAAAGCACAGGTCTTGAATTTAAGATTTCGAAGCGAAATCGTAAAGATTTTTTCACTTAAAACTTTCGCAGCATCCCACTTATCTTACGTATAATCTATAGCCTTCGCTATGTGCTGTCCACTTTATGCTTGGCGCTTAATGCCATCAACATTTCTTCTCTTTCGGCTCGCACCTGATCCTTAATCCGCTTGACGTGACCACGACCCAAACCCTTTACCTCACAGCCAAGTTCGAAATAGCGCTTGATTTTTGCATCATCTAATATTCCAAAGCAGTCGATTACCGCTAACGGTGCGCCAGCAGTCTCCACCAGTGTATCGGGATCAAGGTCTAAATAATGCTTATGTCTGACTGCGAAAATAACCGCGTCAGCGCCGTATAATGATTGTTTCAAGTCTTGCTCAATGCGCAGATCGGCAAGTTTGTCCTGGCTCCGAAAGAATCTTTTCAGACTATGCGTCGGGGAAGGGTACTCATCTTGCTTTTCAAATTCCCACCAGTGCTGAACGTAGGGGTCGTGTACTCTAAGCTCAGCTCCCATCTCGGTAAGTCTACGCACGATCAATTCTGATCCGCTGTATCGAGTGTCTCCGACATCCTCGCGATAAGAGGCTCCAAGTAGCAAAATCTCTGCAGCCGCCAGCGGACGGCTCATATTGCGAAGTGCATCACGGACAAGTTGAGCTACGTGCAATGCTCTAGTGTCGTTAATATCGATGGCAAGGGGAGTAATTTTAAAAATGTCGTCTTCGAAGCCGTGAATATGCCGGTAAGCCCATACCCCCAGGCCACCGTCTTTAGGCAGGCAGTAGCCGCCGATACCGGGTCCCGGAAAAATAATGTTGCTGTGTGTGGGTCTGACCCTGATGGCCTCGAGAACTTTGATAAGGTCCACGCCATTACGCTCGGCAAACAGGCTCCACTCGTCCAGAAAGGCCAAAATCGTTGCCCGGAAGCTGTTTTCCACAATTTTTGCCGTTTCCGACTCAATGGGCCGATTTAATACCGTCATCGGATATTCCTTTGTATTGATCACTTCCTCGAGAAACTTTACAACTCGGTTGGTGGCCTCCTCGTTGATACCACTGCAAACCCTCCAAAAATCACGGATGCTGGCCACGTAATGCTTGCCCGGCATTACCCTCTCAAAACTGTGGGCCAACAAGGGATCTTTTTCAATACCGCGCTTTCGAAAC
>JAFCZV010000042.1 GCA_019314155.1 Deltaproteobacteria bacterium | reverse complement strand
TCCCGAGGATCAAAATTTGAGTCTGACGCCGGGATTGAGAAAAAGGGATCGTTTTCAGTCTATTCTACTATATATAGTAGTCTTACTGTTAACATGAAACTATATATAGGAATTTTGTGGGTATTGTCAAATAAAAAAAGCAGGGCTTTTACCGACCCCACCTTTTTTAATCCAGAATATCCGGTTCTTTTTTTATTCTGATGTTCTCGGTTTCAGCCTTCTATCCAACCCACTTCTCCGTTCTTTACCCGATCTTCGTTCAGGTATGTAAGAGGTGTAAGTATATTCCCGACGGTCTGTTCCTGAGCGCCGGCCGCCGTTATCGAGTAATTCATGGGTCATAATCAATACAGATTCTTTTAAGGTCTTCCTTGAATTGGAACAGCGTGCGTACTTCCCCAGTTTGTTGACGCAATTAAAAGATTCCGTTTCAACGACGCTGCAGGGAACTCCGGCTGTTTTGAATGCGTTCGTTATTGCGTTATATGTATGCAAAAATCATGCAGAATCAGGAAATTTTTTCGCTTCCTGATATTTCAAATAGTTAGCTCCAGCAAACGGCGAACAGGTCGCAAAATTGTGAAATGAATACCACATTTAGTATTACTTTGATTACATATTGGGTAATTCAGGTAACATGGAAAATGGAATTCAGTATGGAACACCACAGGATAAAAACTTCCTTTTATACGACCGCAGACAACCCTAAACAACCTGACACATGGCTATTCGAATCTTGGTTTGAGTTCCACCAGAGTAGCGCCCCAACCGCCGGCTTGAAGAGGTGCATTTCTATAGGATTCCACCAGCGGATTTTTTTTCAAAAGCCCTTGAACCCGTTTTTTCAATATTCCCCGACCCTTTCCATGAACGATTCGTACAGAATAAATATCTGCATCGATACAAGCGGAAAAGTAATCGACCAGAAGATCAGGAACCTCATCGGGTTTAAAGGTGTGAAGATCTAAAATATCTTCGATGGGCATTTTTACAGGTTTCACGTTAAAACGACCTCCTTTTGAGAGGTATCAGGGCAAACGCATTTGCATCCCAATAGAGAGAGAACGCTTCACGACGGCGTATATCTCTTTCCAACCGACTGGAACTTGTGCTTAAGCACCCGTAAACCCGAGCCGTGCCAGAGTTATAAAGAACCATTCGTCAATAAAAGAACCGATGGATGTTTTACATCATAATTTCATTCGGCTCGGTCTAACGCGTGCTAAAGCCCTTCAAACAGCCAGTCGGTTTCCAAGAGAAACACACCGTCGCTTCGCTGTACCGAAATCAAATGCGTTCACCCTGTAAGAGGTATTATATAGACTTGATATTACTGTCGATAGTAATATAATGCCAATTATATTTTCAGGACGCGCGATGTATGGCTCATTGTGCATCGTTTCATTAAAATAACACCGTGGTGTCGCTTAAATGATTAAACTTTTCGTTCTGCCGTTTTTTGCGTATCTCCTGGCTCCATCCCCTGGGATCTTGTCTTGACCCGGCTGTTCACCGATCAACAATTTTTTACTCAATGTCTTTGAATTGTTTTACGGCCAGATACATCAAATACCCTCCTGAAATATTTTCCACTTTAAAACCAGACTGTTTTAGAATGCGCAAGGCAAAATAAGACCGTTTCCCTTCATAACAGTATGTCCATATTGCCCTATCCCGGGGAAGTTCCGACACCCGCTTCCTTAAGTCAGGCAGAGGGATATTCACCGCATTTTTTACATGGCCTTGTTTAAATTCAAAAGGTCCGCGAACATCAAGAAGAAATGCATCAGACTCGGAAAGATCCTCCCAATGAACAATTGACGTATACTCCCGCATCAGATTTGATGCGATCATGCCCGCGAGGTTGACGGGGTCTTTAGCAGAGCTGTATTGCGGTGCATAGCACAGTTCCGATTCCTCAAGGTCGAATACGGTTCCGTTATGCTGGATGGCTGTTGCAATCACATCGATTCTTTTTTCGACACCTTCCGTCCCGACGGCCTGGGCACCCAGTATCCGTCCGTTTTTCGTCGAAAAAATCAATTTGAATGTTATGGGTTTTGCGCCTGGATAATATCCGGCATGGTGATTTGGGATGAGATAAATTTTTTCGTAAGGTTTTAAATCTTCATTTCCGTCCAACTGCCTCAATGTTTTTTCGCTGATGCCCGTGGCAGCGATGGTCAGGCCGAGTACACCGCAAACTGTTGTGGCCTGCACGCCGCGGAATCGCGGCGGCGCAGTTCTGTTGCTTCCCATGATGACATCCGCCGCTATTCGTCCTTGACGGTTGGCCGGACCTGCCAGCGGAATCAAGCCTTGTGCGGCGGTGACAAAGTTTTGCACTTCAACGGCATCGCCGACAGAAAAAACATTCTCATCGCTGGTGCGCATTTGATCGTCAACCAGAATCCCTCCCAGGCTTCCAATGGCAAGACCTGCCGTTTTTGCAAGCTCAACCTCCGGGCGAACACCGATGGCAAGAATGACCACATCCGCTGTAACCGTTTTGTCGGATTCGATCATAACCTCGATCATATCATTGTTTTTCTGTCTGAATCCGGTAACAGGACTCCCCAAAAAAAGTGAAACATCTTTGGACTTAAGATGATCATGGATGAACGCCGCAATTTCAGGATCTAAAAAAGGCATGACCTGTGGCAGCAATTCAATGAGGGAGACATCTATCCCCTGTATTTTCAAATTTTCGGTCATCTCCAGACCGATGAATCCGCCGCCTATGACAGCGGCTTTTTTCACCGTTCGGGTTTTAATCCAGTCGATAATCTTGCGCATGTCCGGAATGGTGCGCAAGGTAAAGATGCCAGGGAGATCGATCCCCTTGAAATCAGGTTTTATGGGTGTCGCCCCAGGAGAAAGGACAAGGGCATCGTAGCTTTCACGGTATACTTCCCCGGTTTTTAAATTTTCGACGTCGATCCTTTTATTTTTACGGTCAATATATCGGACATTATTGTGTGTTCTTACGTCCACATTAAGCTGTCTTTTGAACAACTCCGGTGAAGCAATAAAAAGCGACCGCTCTCTTGGAATAACTTTACCGATATGATACGGGAGACCGCAATTGGCAAAAGAGATATAGGATCCCTTGCGGCGCACGACGCTCCGCCTGCAACACCTCCAACGATCAGCAATTTTTTTCTTTTTTTCATTTTTTTATATCCTGATATTTTTGCCTTGTGGAGCTTTAATACACGGGTTGAAAAAAAGCATTGTCCTTGGATCGGTTTGACAAAGAAAACGGGCCGCCCATCGAGTGGATTTTCAACCAAAAACTCCAGCCGGATCCCAGGAAGCATATAACCGCGTTCGTGGGCTGAAAGAACGATGAAGATAAAAGCGGGGCAGATTGCAAGGGCAAATCCGAGACTCGGAATAAGATGTAAGGCACTGGACAAAATCAGAATGCCAAAATTTATACTCAGTATCATTTTTAAAAGACGCAAGGTTCGCTTTTCTCCAAGAAGTATGGGTATCGTCTCTTTTCCCACAATGCGATCGCCCTGCATATCAAGAACGTCAAAAAATGCCGTCCTGGCAAAGACCAGGCTTAGAGACCACAAGAGTATGATGACCGTACTCAGATGAATATTTTCGGATATGGACAAAGGGGGCAATACAGATGTTACGACTCCCCATGCCATCGCAATCAAAACAGTTTTTGATCCCGGGATATCCCTTATCCGCCGGTACTTGTTGTCTGCAAAATGTGCTGGTATAACCCTCAGATTGTAAGAAAGTCCCATTATGCTCATGCCGAGAAGAATCAGAAAAGGTATCGTTCCTGTTGAATAGGCGATGATCAGCCCAACGCTCCCTGCTGTAAAAGCGAGAAGAGCAAGGAGGATCTTGTTTTTGTGATAAAAAAAAGACCTGTCAGGGTCATTGTATCGGTCTGCCTTTGTACCGATCAGATTGTTGAAGATATGCATGGATTGAACATAAAGCACGGATATAAATACATACGGCAAGTAGTTTGAAATCTCCTGAATCTTGATACAGGCATAGCAAAGGCATCCGGCTCCCATGGACACATAAATATTTGTGAGAAGAAGGGCTCGCTGGGCATCAAAAATGCTCCTTTTCCAGCGCTGCTTCTTTTTATAAGGAAGGGCTTCGAGCTTTCTGAAGATTTTATTGATGATCCAGTTCGGGGTGGAAGCGCCTGCTGCAATCCCAATACAGCTTGCTTCAGAAAGTGCATCCATATCAATTTCCGATGCTTCTTGGATGTGATACGTCGGCTTGCCGGTCTTTTGGGCAATTTCGGCAAGCCGCTTTGTATTTCCGCTGTTATACCCCCCCACAACAATAACGGCATCCACAGAATCGGCCAGGTCATGGACTTCAGCCTGGCGCTTGGCAGTGGAATCGCAAATGGTATCATAGATCTTGTAGTGCGGAAAATTTTGGTTTGCCCAGGTTTTTACCTTTTCAAAAAAGAGGGTGTTTTGTGTGGTCTGGGCAACAATGATGGCATTTTTAAACGAAGGAAGAGAATCAAGATCATTGATATTGTCGACAACATACCCTTTATCCTCTGCATACCCTAAAAGACCGATGACTTCAGGGTGTTCTTTGTCTCCAATAATGATCGCTGCGCATCCTTGTCGTGCATGTTTCCGGATGATGGTTTGTACCTTGATAACGCGGGGGCATGTGGCATCAATAACCTTGAAACCGGCTTTTTTCAGATTTTCTTTGGTATCGAGTGGAACGCCATGGGCTCTAATCAGAACTGTACCGGATCCATGATCCGGGACTTCATCGAGTATGGATATCCCTTTTTCTTCCAATAGATTTAAAACCTGGGGATTGTGTATAAGAGGCCCAAAGGTGCAGATAGGATTTTCGTGTTTGTTCGGGGCATCCAGGACCATTTCAACGGCTCTGCGGACTCCCATGCAGAAACCAGCGTTCTTTGCAATTAATATTTTCATCTATTACATGCTGGTTCGGCTCAACGCATCGAATTTTATGCATAAAAGCAGCTTATTGTATCGAGTCGTAATGTTAGGATTTCAGAAAAATATTGTGGTCCACAAGTGCCACTGAATGGATGTGTGCCTTTAAGAATTTCTGATCTCCAAATATACTGGTCAATCTGATGCCGTTTTCCTCGGGTTCCACGGTATCAACGGCTTCCATAACCAGTATTTTCTCATCTCTTTCAATCAAGTACGCGTTTGCCTCACACATGGGATTTTCCCTTTTAAATTTTTCTCGATAAGCGCCTCAATAAGATGGGGAAGTGGCGTTGTGGGTAAACCTACGATTTCCACATTTTCCTGGGTAAGCGGTATAAGCAGTTTTTTAGCGGGGCTCTCAGCCACGGCTTCTGCTATTTTGGGTGTAACTTCTCCCATCATGGAATGGGCCATGATAATGCTGACCGGCCCGATGATAATATTCACTTTTTTAGACATCTGAACAATTGCATTTTCTCCAGATGCACCTCTGTTGGCTCTGGCTTTCAGCATCTGAGCGGTGGCGATTGCATTGGTGCCCAGGGCGATAATTTCAACGGTTTCTCCGAAAAGGTCTTTTAGTTTTTTGATGACCGCGCTTCCGATACCGCCGCCCTGACCGTCTATTACGCATATCCGAACCAAGTCCGATTTTTTTTCTGCTTTATTCATATTGTTAAATCTCAAAGCGTTATGAAAAAACCGCTCGGAATCGTTGTGTGACTATCAGATAATGGCAGCCGCGTCAATGGAAACGACAATCTGGTTGTCCCTGTTTTTTTGCGCTGATTTATGTACGGGTTTGAGTCGTTATTGAATCAGAATATCTGAATGTGATATTTTTTTTAAAGTCAAATTTTTAAAGTTTTTTTATTTTGACCCTGCTGCGCCGTTGTTTTTTTGAAAGCCGTCTGCCGGGACCTTTTTTTTTCGTTGTTGGAATCCACCCCACCGCTTCCTCGCTTTCGATCCCCTTTGTATCCATATAAACCGCCATGGCCATCTTTTCTTCAAATCCGGGAGAGTCGATGGTCGCCGACCCTTTGGACTCCGCAAAATGAATAACATCCAGATCAGAGCTTACAACCAAGGCTTTGTCCCTTAGCTTGGTGGCCATCCGTTTAATTACGGCATCGGCGGATTCTCCACTGCGGGAAAATTTCACCTTGATCCCTTTTATTTGATCTTTGTGCTGGGAAAAAGGCGGTGCATTGATTCCATCAAAAACGACTGTAATCGTGTGGCGTTTTATTTTTTTGTATGCTGAAAGCATGTCAAGGAGCGCTTCACGACCCAATTGTAAATCTTGTCGGTCAAGGGCCCAGAGGGATTTGGATTGTCGGATTAAATTATAGCCGTCGATGATGATATGAATAGACATTATATCTGCTTCAATTGTCTTAGCAGACGGTCGAGATCGTCATTGCTGTAAAATTCGATCTCAACCTTACCCTTTTGCCCCCGTCGTTTAATCTGAACCTTGGTTCCGAAGTGACGCGAAAGATCGTCGCTCAAACTCAAAAAGTATCTTTGTTCAGAACCGGATGAGGACTGTTTCGGTTTTTTCTGTCCTGCTTTCAAACGTTTAACCAGACTTTCAGTTTCCCTCACCGATAGCTTTTTGGAAACAACGACCCGCCATACGGCGTTTTGCTGGGCAGAGTTAGCAGCACCCAGCAATGCGCGTGCGTGCCCCATGCTCAAGGTACCATTCATTATGCCGGCTTTTATCTGTTCGGGTAGCTGACGAAGCCTTAATAAGTTGGCAACAGCAGACCTGCTTTTACCGACACGGACAGCAGCCTGATCCTGGGTGAGCCCGAATTCGGTGATCAGACGGTGATACGCTTCTGCTTCTTCTATGGGAGTTAAATCTTCTCGTTGAACATTTTCCACAATGGACAGTTCCAGAAGATCTGCATCGGCAATGGTTTTGACAAAAACCGGCACCTGTTTCAGACCGGCCTTTTTTGCTGCACGCAAGCGTCTTTCGCCGGTTACGAGTTCGTATCCATGATCGTCCCTTCTCACCAGAAGGGGTTGTATGATTCCTTGCTGTTTAATAGAGCGGGACATTTCCTCAAGTTCATCGTTTGGAAACCGCAGGCGGGGCTGGTAACGATTTGGATGGATCCGCTCGACATCACATTCAAAATATCCTTCTGAAATGCCTTCCATGGGTTCGATATCGGGTAACAAGGCATCAAGACCTCTTCCCAGAGCTACTTTTTTGGGTTTTTTTGAAGCCAATCTCGACTTTTTCATTTTTTTCATTTTAATTCATTTAAGTTAGTTATCCAGTTTTGAGTGTTCCATAGGACGTTGGATTGGATTTGGTAAGCTCCCAAAATTGCGCAGTATCTCCTTGGCCAGACTGAAGTAACTTTGCGCGCCTGGAGAAGCTGCATCATACAATAAAATAGGTTTTCCGAAGCTCGGCGCTTCGCCTAAGCGGACATTTCTGGGAATCATGGTCTTGAATACCAGGTACTTGAAGTATTTTTCAGCATCTTCAGCCACCTGGTGGGATAAGTTTGTTCGTTTATCAAACATGGTCAGAAGAATCCCCGCGATTTTAAGTTTTGGATTCAAATTATGCTTGATACGTTTTATGGTTTGTAAAAGCTGCCCCAGGCCTTCCAATGCATAAAATTCACACTGAAGGGGAATCAATATGGAGTCGGCCGCAGTAAGTGCATTTATGGTCAGAAGACTCAAAGAAGGCGGGCAGTCGATGATAATGTAGTCAAATAGATGTTTAACCTGGGATAAAAGGTCTTTTAACACCATTTCACGCTTCGGGTTTGACATCATTTCAACTTCAAAACCGATGAGTTCCACGCGTGAAGGAATGATTTTCATCGTATCGATGTCGCTGTCCAAAATGAGATTGTTCGCATCGACTTCTCCAATCATTCCGTGGTATAATGATTTATCAATACGATTTTTATCGATGCCGAGTCCGGTGGTTGCATTTCCCTGAGGATCGCAATCCACAAGGAGCGTTTTTTTTTCGGAAACAGCAAGGGCGGCGGACAAATTTATGGCTGTGGTCGTTTTGCCCACGCCGCCTTTCTGATTGGCTATGCAAATGATATCTGTCATATTAACGAAACTCTATCATAAAACATGATGTTTGAAAAGGCATATACAGATATGAATTGACTATTGACCCTTGAATATTCAATAATAGCGGATAAAAAATAAAACCTCCGGGTTTGTTTTTGGCTTAATCCAGGAATCGATGGATATCGGTCTCTTCTGTCGAGGCAACTATGAAATTTTTCGAAAAATTGACTTTGCTATGTATTGCGCTCATTGTTATGGGGAGCACCCTTTCGCCTCAAAGCGCTTTCGGCATTACCCTACAGGAAGAAGAGGAGCTTTCACGGGAATTCATAAAAGTCGTTTTAACTCACTACGAGATTATCGATGATCCTCTGATCGTCAACTATGTCAATGAAGTCGGGAACAAAATAATCTCGGCACTTCCTCCCCAGCCGTTTTCCTATCATTTTTATGTCATAAAAGAAGATGTTTATAACGCATTTGCAATCCCGGCAGGCCATATTTTTATAAACAGCGGACTCTTTGAAGCCATGGATAGTGAAGAAGAACTGGCAGGTATACTGTCCCATGAAATAGCGCATGTGGTGTGCCGTCATATTTCCCAGAAAATAGAAAGAGCACGAACAATAAACATGGCCACACTTGCCGGGATGGCGGCCGGCGTGCTCCTTGGCGTTGCCGGGGGAGCAGCCGTAGCCAATGCAATAACCTTGGGATCTGTGGCTGCCGGTCAATCCATGACTCTGGCATACAGCCGTGAAGACGAAAGACAGGCGGACCAGATCGGCCTCCACATAGAAAGAAAAGCGGGATATAACGGCAAGGGACTGCTGGATGTACTAAAAAAAATCCGGAGTAAACGGTGGTTCGATTCAAACCAGATTCCAACATATTTACAGACACATCCCGGTGCAGAAGAACGAATGGCCTATATTGACACCTGGCTCGAGAAACATAAAAAAACAGCAGCGCCGATGGATCCTTATAATTTTGAAAGGGCCCACACACGGCTTGTTGCCGTTTACGGGGATAAAAGCACAGCACTAACACAATTTAAAGCGGCGGTAAAAAAGAATCCTGGCAATCCTTTGGCACATTACGGATACGGCCTGGTTTTGGAAAGGAAAGGCGATTACAAAGCTGCTGTTGAGCAACTTAAAGCAGCATTGGGTAAAAGAGCATTCGATCCTTATATCTTGAAAGATCTTGGCCTGATCTATTTCAACGACGGACAGTATGAGCAAGCATTCCGCATTTTAGAAGGCGCCGCCGGCATTATTTCCAATGATCCGGAAATTCTCTTTTATCTTGGACGGACCCAGATAGAGCTCGGACATCTTATGGATGCGGCCGTGACGTTTGAAGCGCTGATCGCAAAAAAATACAATTATCCACGTGCTTTTTATTTCCTGAGTGAAACCTACGGGAAGCTTGGAAAATTAGATGATGCCCATTATAATTTGGGGATTTATTACGAAAAAAAAGGGGATGTTAAAAATGCGGCTTTTCATCTGAAAAAGGCGTTGGAGCATATGGATGATCCAAATAAAAGGGCCGTTATTGAAAACATGTTGAAAGACATCAAAGGGAAGCAGATAGAAAAAGCGAAAGCTAATAAATAGGAGGTTTTGAAACCGGTTACCGTCAAGACCGGTCAAAATGAGAGAACTGCATTGTAAATGTTCCTCTGCCCTGGGTTGCCGACCGTAATGATGTTGAGTACCCGAACATGCGTGACAGCGGAACGATGGCTTTGATAATATTTGTCCCCATTTTGTGTTCAATGGATTCAATTTTCCCACCGCGGGAATTAAGGTCCCCGATAACATCGCCTATGACGGCTTCTGAAATAAAAATTTCCACATTCATAATCGGATCAAGGAGAAATTGTTCACCATTTTCAAGCGCTGTTTTGCACGCCATGGATGCACTGACTTTATATGCCAATTCCGTGCTCAGGGAATCTTTATACACTCCGCCGATGAGAACCGCTTCAACATCCACAACCGGATAGCCCATCAGCGCACCGCTTTCCAAAGATTCCATCACCCCTTCTTTGATAGCGGGAATAAAAATATCCGGTATGGTTTCATTATCGACTTCAGACCTGAACCTTTTTTCAACACCTCGGTCCAGTGGTAACAGTTTCAAGGTTACTTCGGCAAAGTGTCGTTGTCCCGCAACCTCCTTGTCAAATACAGCAGATGCCCGCCCCTCTTTTTCAATGGTTTCCCTGTACACAACCTGAGGTTTTCCCACGTTTACATTGGTTTTAAATTCACGGTGCATGCGACTGATGATAACTTCAAGATGAAGTTCTCCCATGCCGGACAAAATTGACTGTCCGGTATCTTCATCCTTTTTAAGCTTGAGGGTCGGGTCTTCAGCCATAAATTTTTCCAGGACTTGATCGAATTTTTCTTGATCAGCGTGGGTTTTAGGCTCCACAGCCACTGAAATGACCGGCTCGAAGAACTCCATTTCTTCCAGCAACACAGGATGATCCATAGAGCAGAGTGTTTCACCGGTAGTAGATTGCTTCAATCCCACAACCCCGACAATACTTCCGGCACCGGCAGCATCGATCCGCCCCCTTTTGTTGGCATGCATTTCCAATATTCGGGAAAGTTTTTCATTTATTTTTCGAGAAGGGTTGTAAGTATCGGCTTTGGTGTTCATTGTCCCGCTGTAAATTCTTACATAGGAAAGTTTTCGGCCTTCTACCATGGCGACTTTGAAAATGAGCGCCGCAAGCGGTTCCGTGTCTTTCGCTTTACATATAATCGGTTCTCCGGTTTCAGGGTGTACACCTTTAATGGGGGGGATATCAACAGGACTTGGAAGAAACAGCACAATGGCGTCAAGGAGCGGTTGTATTCCCTTGTTTTTCAGCGCACTGCCGCAAAGAACCGGAATTAGCTTCAAATCTATGGTTGCCCTTCGTATGGCAGCAATCAGATTTTCCGGGGCAATCGGTGTTTCTGATAAATAATCTTCCATGATGTCATCATCGACTTCAGCGATGGCTTCAATAAGTTTTTCGTGATATTCCGTCGCGGAATCGAGCAGGTTCGGAGGAATTTCTTCCGCGGTATACGTAGCTCCCAAGGTCTCGTCTTCCCAGACAATCTGTTTCATATTGATGAGATCAATGACGCCTGTAAAGTCATTTTCCGCGCCGACCGGAAGTTGTAAAATAAGCGGATTTGCATGCAGTCTTTCTTTCATCATTTCGATCGTGCCGAAGAAATCGGCACCCACCCGGTCGAGCTTATTGATAAAGGCAATCTTTGGAACCCGATATTTGTCAGCCTGTCGCCATACCGTTTCCGACTGGGGTTCTACACCGCCAACTGCGCAGAAGACGCCAATGGCACCGTCGAGTACTCTCAGCGAACGTTCAACCTCGATGGTAAAATCGACATGCCCCGGTGTATCAATTATTTGGACCGTGCACCCCTTCCAGCGACAGGTTGTAACGGCAGAGGTAATTGTAATACCCCGTTCCTGTTCATCGGGCATCCAGTCCATAACCGCTTCACCGTCATGAACTTCGCCGATTTTGTGGGAGCGTCCCGTATAGTAAAGTATTCGCTCTGTTACGGTGGTCTTGCCGGCATCAATATGGGCGACAATGCCGATATTCCGTATATTTTTTATGTGGCTCTTTTTTTTCATCGTACTAGAAGCATGTTGGCTTTAAAGGGAAAGCGAAGATCGATATGGCCGGCCAGCGTCATGGCGTCACGTCCGTCGATCAAAATCTTCACAGCATCGATTTCAGGAATATTCAATATCAATGAATTTACGATTGAATAAATAATAAAAAGTTCCGATTTAATTCCGCCGGGGTGAGCCTGCCTTATTTTATCCGACATATCGACATACGCTGTTCCATCCCGGGTCACATAGAATGCATTGAGAGTCGTACCTTCGGGAAGCGTCCGCATAAGTCCTGTGCGAGGGCCGTTTGCCAGGGCTTCGACGATGATTTTGCCGAATTTAGCCGGATTGTCGGAATGACCCAGATTCCACGCTTCTGCAATGAGAAACGAATTTTTTTTGTCGGAAAAATACAGATGGACAACAGACTTGTCTAAATGTTGTGCTTGAATGAATCTTGCTTTTTGCTCAAATTGATCCAAACCCCAGGAATTAAAGGGCATCATCACCAGAACCGTGCATATGACAAGGCCGGTAATAACAGCAGAACACGTATAGGACACACGGTTTTTTTTAATCATGATGCATCACGCTTTGTTTACAAAATGACAAGGTTTTTTAAGCCAATACAATTGTTATGTCAAGGGAAGAAGGGTGAGAGGTTGAGTAAAAAGTATGCGTCAAACAAAAAAAGCCGGTCAGACAGACTGATTTTTTTGAAATGTTCGGTGCCGCTGATCCGGCTCGAACCGGCGACCCATCACAGCCTGAATGGCCTATTATTTTCATGATGTCAATTGGTTGCAAAGTTAAATGGGCGAATTTGATGCTCCATAATGAGTGATGGGCTGGTTGAGATATCGCCGAAGAACCGAGCTCCAATATTCCGAGGCCCCTGGGGAACAGCTGTGGCCGTCCATGTCAAAATCAGGTGCTGGCGGCCGTATCCAACAATGAAAGTGCTTTTTCCTTGCCAACCAGTTGAACAAAGGTTCCAAAGCGTGGTCCACGTTCTTGACCGAAGACCACTTCATAAAATGTTTTAAAAAAGTTCTTTGGCGATTCATCAAATAATCGAGCCACCGAAAACGGGATGGATTGAATTTCGTTTTCATCATCGCCATCATAATTTGCGAGTTCATCCCGAAGACCCTTTAACATCTTTTTTTCTTTTTCGTTCGGGGTGCGATAATGCTTGCTCGGCAAGATAAAATCTCTATAGTAGTTCATGGCCTTCTTTACCAGATCTTCTATTACAGCACTGAACTCATCCATAGAAGAATCATAGCGTTTTAGATATTCTAATATTAGGCCTATATCGTCCGCACCCACTGCTGAAATGAGGTTGTTGATCAATGAAAAATTGATGGATGTCCTGTAATCAGGAACCGCTGTACCCTGATTAAAAAGATGCCAAATCGTCGAATCAGGCTGTTTCTCGGCATCCAAATTTTCATAATTATTTAGACCCGCAAGGTATTCATCCACCGACTTTGGTACAATCCCCCAAAACAGCCGCTTCGCTTGCTTTGGGTTCTGAAAAATAAAGTACAATAAAGACTCTAACGGCGCGTAGCTCATCCAAGATTCTATGGTTAACCCTTTGCCGACGCTTTTTGAAATCTTCCGACCTTTTTCGTCTAAAAAGAGTTCGTAGAACAACCCTGTGGGAGGCTGTTTGCCCATTAACCGGATAATCTTACCGGAAAGCTTTGCGGATTCGATCAGGTCTTTTCCATACATCTCATATCCAATGTCATAAGAATACCAGCGCAATGCCCATTCTTCTCGGTCGCAGATGTAGTCGATGGTATTTTTTTCAGTGTCATAGGCGGTCACCCGGGTGCTATAAATCCGTCCGCATTTTTCGCAGATTGGGAAAAACGGAGACCAATTCGACCGCTTTTCCTCACCCATTGTGGGGAGAATGATCCCTTTGATATCTTCGACCTTTTGAAGGATAATGGCCAAACCTTCGTTAAAATCACCCCGGGTATAGGCTTCATATGAACTTTGAAACACATAATCAAATTTATAACTATCCAAGAATTCCCGCAATTTTTTGTTCATATATGCGCTATAACTTTCACACGCATCAAATGGATCAGGGATGCGACATAGGGGCTTTCCCAAATTTTCAGTCAACATTTCCTGTTGGGGCATATTTAAAGGCACTTTTCTCAAACCGTCCATATCATCGCTAAACGCGATGAGTTGAGTTTCCCGCTGGGTTAAAAATTCAAAGGCCTGGCGTATCCAGGTCGTTCGAGCGATCTCGGCAAATGTGCCGATATGGGGCAAACCACTGGGTCCAAAGCCGGTTTCAAACCGGAGGGGAATATTTACAGATTTTGAAAATCGTTTGCGTAACTTGTCGGCCTCTTTGAAAGGCCAGGATTTATAATTCGGCGACGTCATCAGTTTTAACCCTCTAAGTTTCTGTATAGCTGGGAATTAAAAATTTTATTCTATAACTTTTTATAAACGATATATCAAGACACTATTTGGTCTTTTTTCCTGTTGGTACCGAAGAGAAGTTTCTAAAGATTGTCTATGCGCACCGTGGGGTTATCGGTTCATCACCGGCGCAAAAATGCACAAAAACATGTGCGCATATGAACCGTTTTCTGTGCATTCTTGCTTTTATGGATTTTAAGTTTCGATTTAATGCCCAAGCCGCAATCATCAAGATACAAAATTTCAATCACCGTAACTGTCTTTAAAACAAAGATTTTCGAGTATATAGTGCTGAATCGACCCCAAAGTTTCCAATGAGTTTAAAGTAAATCGAGTTTTGGCACGAAAATTGATTTACAGAGTTCGAGATCGAATTCTATCAACCCCCAAAGTGTAAAGTTCCCAGGAGCTCCGCAAGGCCGGATTTCCGCCCGGTTAAACGGAAAAGACAGATCGGTTTCACCCCAGTACGATAGTAAACTACCTACGGGGTGGGGTAAACTTTGCTCCAAGACACTTGCAGGGAATGCTCTTGCCCTGTTGAATCCCTGACAACTGGGCGAGCTGATGCAGTTCAAGAGAACACCCATGGACAAACTGCTTTTCATCGATGACGAAGAAGGCATCCGGCGTTCGGTGGTTCGTGCCCTTAAACGTGAGCCGTATACAACCCATACCGCCGAAAACGGTGAAACCGGTATTGCCTTTGTAAAAGAGAACATTTCTGACACTGTATCGGTAATTTCCGATTACAAGATGCCGGGATTGGACGGTATTGAAACCCTCGCCATCATCGGATCCATCAATCCTGAAATCACCCGCATCGTCCTTACGGGATACGCAACCATGGAAGCGGCGATTCAGGCCACCAACGACGGGATTGACGGTTTTCTAACCAAACCGTTTGACAATATGGAACTAAGGGCCAAAATCCGCACCATCCATGTTCGAAAGCGCCTCAAACAGTTTGTGTCCGAACAGGTTTACCAAAAGATCGAAAAATCGTCGGGGGTTCTGAAGCCGACGCACCATGAAGCTTCGATTCTTTTTTCTGATATTCGCGATTTCACCCGGATGTCTCAGCAGGTTCAACCCGACAAAATCGCTGACTTTTTAAACAACGACTATTTCACGCCGCTGGGTGAGATCGCTTATCGGAATAACGGAACCGTGGACAAACATATTGGCGACAGTATTATGGTGGTTTTCGGATCGCCGGTAGCGTACGATAACAATGCGATCTGTGCTGTGGAAACGGCCATGGAAATGCAGAGATGCGCAAAAAAAATCGATAAAAAACTATACAAAAAAAATGGAATGAGGCTGAAGATCGGCATCGGCATATCAACAGGAAAGGTATTTTCCGGCATTTTGGGCTCGTTGAGAATCAAAGAATTTACGTCCATAGGAATGCCGGTCAATATCGCCGCACGGCTGCAAAGCATGGCAAAAGGCGGTGAGATCCTCATCAGTGATGCGACATTTCAAAAACTTTCGGGCGAAATAAAAGTTGAACCCCTCCCTTCAGTCACCGTAAAGGGGATCGACCAACCGATTACCCCTTACAAAGTTGAACCCTAATTGATCGAAAGAATTGTTTGTTTTTTAAAGAGCAAGATAGATTCTTTATGGCCGTGGGGATTAATCTTCCGGCCGAACCGTAAAGCCTGCCTGAATGTCTTGGCCTGAAATGCGAACAGCTTCGGCAGTGTCGGGATAGACGGCAGTTATTTTTATCTCTCCGGTTTTAAGACCTGGTATAAAGAATCGGTGACCTTCCACACCCTGGAAGGTATCGGTACTGTTATAAACTTCAAATATATCCCCGGGCTTAATTCCCACCCGTTCTCCAGAAGATAGGATGATCTTATCGCCAACGGTCGAAGTAATATGTCCTGTCCAGGGATCTAACACCACGGCATTGCAGATTTTTTCGCCCGTATCAACGGCAATATGCTTAAAAATATCATCTTTTATATACGCCTTAATTTCAGCGTTTGCACTGGTGGATTCCAGGTCTGATTCATCGATTTCGATTTCGCGCATAAAACTTTCGTCGAGAAGCTTTGCGCCGGTCTCGGTATCGTATACTTCAGCCACAATCTGTACCTGGACATAGTGATGAATCTCTTTAAACCACCAGATCCCCTTTTTCCTTTTATCGACTCTGACATCATTTAACGCTCCGGTTACCATTGCATTCAAACCGAACCGTCTGCCGGACTTGGCCAGATCATAGTTGTCGATCCGGCCGGATGCCTTCCTGGGTAACTTTACCAAAAAATCGGGATAGCCGGAATCGCCCGGTTTTTCCAAAAGGACGTCCGGGCATGAAGACATTATCTTTTCCGTCAGATCGATTAAAAAGCTTTTTTGCATCTCCTTATCGGCAAAAGAGGTTTTGTTTTCAAAAAGCGTAATGGCAATCCTTTTTTTCAAATCACTGCCTGGAGCCCGAAGATCTCTGACCATTCGCTTGGTTTTTCTCTCCATAGACGAGTATGTTGAACACCCTGTAGTCAATGATAAAATTAGGGATAAAAATAAAACAGCAGCAACTTGATACCGATTTACAACGTGCGTTTTGGTTGTTTTGGACATTATTTGTTCCCTTCAAACACCGCCGTAACTCTGGCCGTGATTCCGCCTCTTGCTGTGAAATCCCCGGTAACCTCCATAAATTTGGGCGCCAGAACGGCAACAAGATCATCAAGAATCCGGTTGGCCACATGCTCATAAAAAATACCGACATTCCTGTACTGCAATAGATAAAATTTCAAGGATTTCAGTTCAACGATTTTCTCATCCGGCCTGTACTTGATGCTTATACACCCAACGTCGGGTAATCCGGTCATGGGACATACCGATGTATATTCCGGTTGTCGGATGATGATATCAACGTCTCTTCGGGATCGATATTGATATTCGATGGGGGTCAGAACGTCGGTTTTTACAATGTCCGGACTTTCAATATTGTATTTTATATTCTTTTCAAAAGGTGGTTTCATTTCCTTGCTCCATTATAATTTAATTGAAAATATGCTGAAAATTTTCAATGGGCCAGTATTATCCACTCTTTTAATAATTAAGAAAACGTTTGGTGTCAAATAAACCCTCATAATTTTTTGAATGCCGGGGGCAAGGCGGTTAGAGAGAATCTTGACATCAAAGGTTTTTTCTGCTAACGAATCAATTTTATTATAAAAACTCCTAACAAAAAGGTGTTGCAAATGAGTTCTGTCGATGAACTGATTCTCAGATCCACCAAAGAAATCGTCGTGAAATTTATCGAAACCGGAAGGCTGGGCCCCGCCGGCTTTCACGAGACATTCAAGTCTATCTACCAAACTGTGGAAGAAACAGTGAAAGGTTTGGAAGAAACTCCTGAAAAATCCGAAGAG
>JAFCZV010000349.1 GCA_019314155.1 Deltaproteobacteria bacterium | reverse complement strand
AAGCATCGGTTGTGAAAAAAGACATGAAGCTTAATGTAAAAAGAACCAAACAAAAGATTAAAACATAATTGAATCGATATTTTCTGTAATTTCTGGCCATGAGATACCCCCTTCTCTCTGAGCTTGATAACTGTTAGAGAGAAAGGAGCCTGAATGGCCTGCCGCGCTATGCCTTTTGCCGTGCGCGGACTCAGTTCTACATCTTTTCGGCAACCCGGCTGTCATGGCTTTTTAAGCTTTAGACCCGTGGTTTTGCGTCCCCGCCTTTCAGCGGGTTTGCCCTTTCGCTCTGTAGTTGTATCAAGTATTGTTTATTTATTTAAAAGATCGCTTACGTTTTCGTACTCGATACAACCTTAGAGCAAAGGACATGCCAACAGAGTTGCGAACCTCTTAACCTATCGATTTAATTATTATTTTTTACATCGCTCTCCGGAAAAAATTAGAAATTAAACGTAAATAAAAATGGTTTCGGGTGAAAACACCCTAAAAGAAAAGCGGCATCCTATAGATATCTATTTGATAATATGACAAATAACGCGCTTCGGGCAACATCGCCCGAAGCCAGGTCATGACATTCCGAAAAAATTTTTGCCTGAAATCTGCATGATTTTTTTTGAAAAAAAATTTTAAATTTGAAAAATAATTAGGGATTAGGGATCGAGGTTCGGGGGATAGAAAGTACAAGAAGGTTAGAAAATAAGAAGGTTGGAAGGAAGATGGACGATGGACGGGAAGAGGATAGAGGGCATAGGGTATAGAGCAGAGGGCCATTAGGGATTAAGGGTTATGGATTATCTATTAGTTATCAGGGATTAGGGGTCAGGGATCAGGGATCCGCAGAGCAGCTGGGACCTTCAGTTTAGCTGAAGGTTTAACAGATTAATTAAAGAGTTGACATGATTCAATTTGCCATGTAATTTTTTATCAGCAGGTTATACTCCCCAATTGAGCGTCGGCTTTTTTAAAAACAGTCAATCAATATCAGAAATACCTGATATGGATTTTTCTCAAGACGTCCAAAACGAAAATCAAGAAATAAGGATTCCTTCCATGAGTACTGTCGAAAATGAAAGCAGCATCTATGAAATCAACGCCCGCCTGTTTAAAATGCTCGCCTATATGTCCGAAGCCGAAAGACAGGAACTTCAATCCGTCTTGACGCCCGGCCGGCCCCAGGCCGAAAATCGAAAAGATTTGTCTGAGTCGATTATCAATTTATCCCAATTAAAAAGACAGAACCTATTGGAAAAGCTGAAGAATTGGCACAACTCCAAAGTCTTGGAACTAAGGGAGTATCTTCGGAAAAACACGTTTATCCCTACAGAGTGCACCAGTGACGGGCTCAACTTTACGGATGTCATTCAGGATATCAGTCATGGCGGGGTTTTTATCCAGACCAACGGCAACTTTTATGTGGATCAGAAAATTTCCATGACCTTTTCCATCCCCAAATCTGAAAAAGACATCACCGTCAGCGGTAAGGTTGTCCGGGCCGATTCTCAAGGGATCGGCGTGAAATTCGACGAGCTTCTACCCGAGGTTTAAAAAAGGAACAGATCGCTCACTGGGGTTTTTTCAGTGTTTTTCGTTGATCCTTGAATAGACGTCGTCACCCAGGCCCGACACGACGCCTTTTTTTAAATAGTGGTAGCCGGTTGCAGCGATCATGGCGGCATTGTCACCGCAAAGCGCAACCGAAGGGATATGAACCGTCAACCCTTTGAGGCCGGCTTGGTGCCTGACTTTTTCCCTCAGCCTGTTGTTTGCGGCGACACCCCCTACGATGGCCATACGGTCGCATCCTTTCACCGTGGCGGCATGAACGATTTTGTGGGACAAAACATCCACCACCGCTTCCTGAAATCCAGCCACGATATCCGGAATCTGCTGAAGGTAATCGTCCGGGTGGATCTCGATATATCGCCGCACCGCAGTTTTAAGGCCGCTGAAACTAAAATCGAACATGGTTTTATCCAGAAACGGTCTGGGGAAGACGATATTTTCCGGATTGCCTTGTCTGGCAAGCCGGTCGATCACACCCCCGCCCGGATAACCGAGACCCAGCATTTTGGACACCTTGTCAAAGGCTTCTCCGGCAGCATCATCCCGGGTCTGCCCCATGAGTTCGAAGTCCGTGTGGGAGGTTACATGGTAGACGCCGGTATGCCCGCCGGACACGAGAAGTGCCACAAACGGAAAGGGCGGCGGATCGGGTTCCAAAAATACTGAATTCACGTGGGCTTCGAGGTGACTGACACCCACCCAGGGAACATCCAGTGCATAGGCAAAAGCCTTGGCAAAACAAAACCCCACCAGCAAGGCGCCCACGAGTCCGGGACCACAGGTCACCGCAACGGCATCAAGGGTTTTTGAATCGATACCCGAAGAACCGAGGGCCTGATCCACCATCGGTATGATGGCTTCCATATGTTTCCTTGAAGCCAGCTCGGGGACCACGCCGCCATAGGGATGGTGAACTTCGATTTGGGATGAAACGGCGGACGACAATATTTGTTTGCCGTTAACGACCACCGCTGCAGCGGTTTCATCGCAGGATGTTTCGATACCGAGAACGATCATAACGGTTTTATCTTACGCGACACACGCCCGGTGCCGGCCTTTTTGCCTGTTCAGCTGCTGCAGACACGTTTCCCCTTCTGTGCACCCCCGATCCATTCCATCAATTTCAAGAAGGGGTTCCCGATCTTTTTCAATCTCTTTTTTTTGTCCATGTTGTAATTTTTCATTATTAAAAACAACGACCACCGCCAAAATGGGGTGGCCGGAATGACCCCGCAATCGGGGTTGAACCATCATTCGTTCACTTCAGCACCGTCAGGAACCCAGCCATTCACAGCGCTCGGAGACTATACCCACTGCACCCGCTCGGTGGACGCTTTTCGCTCGACGACTTTTCCGATGATAAAGACCTGTTCCTTCATGGCGAGAAGACGATCCAGGATTTCCTGGGTGCTCTCTTCACGTACAACGGCAACCATGCCGATGCCGTTGTTGAATGTACGCATCATTTCGTGTTCCGATATGTTGCCGGCCTCCTTTAGATACGTAAACGCGGGGGGTACATCCCAGCTGTTTTTTTCCAATACGATACAACAGCTTTCCGGAATAACACGAACAA
>JAFCZV010000348.1 GCA_019314155.1 Deltaproteobacteria bacterium | reverse complement strand
AACTACAAATAAATCTTAAATTCCAAACCGTTTCAAAACAGAAAAGACAGATAGGTTTCACCCCGGTTCAACAGGACAAGCTGGGTAAACTTTGGTCCAACAGGCCGGGCCGGGTGTCTGTAAATGAAATTCTATCGGCTGATATCAGGTGCTCTCCTTAACCTCGAGTTTCAGAAAGACCTGCCGGTGTCTCCATTCCATACCCCCTATTTTTTCTACCTTCCTGGGCTTCCCGTCAATTTCTGCGGCCCGGCACCCGGGCCAGAAATAATCCGGTACTTTTTTAAAGAAATTTTCCATATGCTTTCCCCTGATCCAGATGCCCTGCTTTAAAAAACCAGGCCCCAGCTCCAATGCCACGAGGTTGAAAAGCTTAAGCATCACGACGCCTTCTGCAACAGAATTGTGGACAGCTTTATTCTGATGAGAAATTTGACGCCGCATGGCTGCATAAGCCCCGCCGCGACGCAAGGTGGCCCCTGCCAGTCCGGGCATAGCAGCAGACAAGGCCAGCGTGGAACCGTGCCTGACAACCGCGGTGTCGATGTTATCCACCGCTTTGCCGTCCAGAAATATCGTTTGAATCCGCTGATCGACATAGTCTGCACTTACACCGAGTTGTACGCACAGCAGTTCTCGTAGGGAGCATCCTGTCCGGACTTTGAGTGTAAAACCCTGTCCGAGAAGCGAGGAAAAAAGTGAAAGACGGTCCGATTCTACGGTCAGCTCCAGGTTTATGGTTGAATCATTTTCAGGTTTTGGTTTCATGGGTCTCTTTACCACAGATGAAAATGGGGAGTCCCCTGCGGGACTCCCCATGAGATTACGATTAATTACAAGGGATGTTACCAGTTAAAGACCTTGTCAAGATCTTCATCTTTGACGTCAAAAGTTACGTTATGAGGCGCCAGCGGTTCGTTTTGAAAGAATTCGGGCAGCCGATCATGCTCTTTGGTAAAGCCTGCGCGAGTATTGAAATCTCTTTCATCAGTAAGAATCTTTTGCCCTAATGCAGTCACGCCGTCGGCGGTGAGTTCCTGGCCGGAAAATGCGCTGAGAATATCCAGCATGGCCTGGAAGGTATCCGCCTGATCAAGAATAGCAAAGGCAATAAACAGGCAAAAGCCGGTGGCGTCGATGGCGGCCGTGGCGATCTGGAGGTTTCTGGAAAGTTCAATTTGGCCCTCTGGCTTCAAAGGATCTATGTTGCCGCCGACACCGAGCACATTAGCGGTTACGGCGTAGCCGGCCGTGTGGTCGGCGCCCATGGGGCTAGTAGCATAAGTCACTCCGATACCCTGAACCGGTCGGGGATCGTAGGCCGGCAATGCTTGGCCCTTGACCACGGGCACCCTTTCAACGCCAAACACCTTGCCGGTTACGGCGGCCCCGCCGCCCAGAATACGCCCCAGCGGAGTGCCCTGGCCGACTTCCTTTAAAAGGTTGATAGCGGCCTCACTGTCGCCGAACTTGGCCAGACCTGCTTCCATGGCCACACCGATGGTAGCCCCCATTTCAATAGTATCGAGACCGTAGTCATCGTCCAGGCGATCCAGCATGGCAATGTCGTCCTGGTCGTCAATGCCGCAGTTGGCGCCGTGGGCCCAGACCGTCTCGTATTCCGGCCGTTTGGTCAGGTAGTTGCCGTCTTTGTCATTGTAGATGCCCGAGCACTGGATTACACAACCTTTATGACAGCCCTTTTTTACCTTACCGCCGCGGGACGTCATGATCTCCGCTGATATTGCCGACACCGTCAAAGCGTCCGATTTGAAAATTGTGAGTGGGATATGCCCCGGCTTCGTTAATCACATTGGCTAAAACGTTGGTTCCGAAGCCGGGAAGGCCCTCACCGGTAATGGGGTGTTTTTTAAGCCCGGCGACAAAGGCCTTGTTGGCCTCTTTGAATTTTTCCGGGTCCGCGGGGGACCTGGTCGGCATGTCGGCATCGTCCAGCACGATAACTTTGACTCCTTTGGCGCCCATGACGGCGCCGACACCGCCGCGACCGGCATGCCGGGTCGGCCTCTGCTCCATATCGGTAAAGGCCACCGTGGCTGCCGCCATTTTCATCTCACCCGCCGGTCCAATGGAGATACAGGCAACCTTGTCGCCGTATTCTGCATTGATCTTATCGATCAGGTCGTAGTTTCCCATCATTTTCAAGCTGTTGTCGGGAGTTATGGTCACACCGTCTTTGTTGATGACTACCTTGTAAAGGGTATCATCCTTGGGTTTGCCCTCAAGCACAATAGCGGCGTAACCCAGCCGGGCCTGCACCTGGGCTCCCTGCCCGCCGGCATTGGCTTCTTTGATACCGCCGGTGAGCGGACTCTTACACCCTACCGAGACGCGTCCTGACTGAGCTGCATGGCTTCCGCTCAGCATGCCGGGGGCAATCACCAGCTTATTGTTCTTACCCAGCGGGTGGCACAACGGCGGCACTTCCTTGGCGACAATCGCCGACGTCATAGCGCGGCCGCCCAGACCCGCATAATCACCCAACGGTTCTTCACTGGCCTGGGGTCCAACTTCGCTTCCCATATCGATTCTCAAGAGTTTATCCATGGTTTCCTCCATTTCATTGATTGAAAAATAATAGAAGGTTATCGTATCGTACTAAAAATCCTTTGTATGGCTGACACCATATTAAGTTTATCGAAGTAATACGGAATGTCAAGCAAAACCATAATCGCTAAAGGCAACCGCATTGAAAAAAAATATGATTTATGAGATAAACACAGCATTGAGGGTTATACATTTTGGATCATCTCCGACAGCGTTAGCGATCCTCGAACCCTCTTCTCCAACTAAATTGGGGAAGAACCTACGTTATTAATCATAACATGAAACACTTAACGAAGAAAATCATTGTGATTTTTATCATTGCCCTGGTTCATTTGGGTGTCTGCAAAACAGTTGTGGCTATAGCGTTGGGCGCCACGTCGGGGAATGCTTTTGAGGTAAAGATTTCCATGTGGGTCAAGATGCTGATCTGGATAACAAAGGTGTTGTATTTCCCGATTATTTCTCTTTCACTTTATTCAAGACAATGGTTTCCGGGAAAATTGATATACATACCTATTTTCACGAACAGTCTGCTTTGGGCGGCGGTGATTTATTTTACGGTTCGTTATTTCGCAAAGAGATTGAAACCCTAATTGATCGTAAACAAACCGGGAGAAATATTATAAGTATTTAATTTTTTGTAAAAATTCCAGAGACAGATGCATTCTCATAAAGCTTCTATGTATTAATTTCATCTCTCAGACTGGCCGAACATTTAAACGTGACAACCTTTCTTGCCGAGAGCATCATATCTTCGCCGGTTGCAGGGTTTCTGCCCCGTCGCGCATTCTTATCCTTTACGCAGAATTTCCCAAATCCACTGATCAGGACATCTTCGCCGGATTCAAGGGCGCTTTTGAGGATTTCCAGGAGGGATTCCACCAATTCGGTGGATTTTTTCATGGTGAACCCGTTTCTTTTGCCGATCTCTTCGATGATTTGAGCTTTTGTGAGTGCCATGGCGTATTGCTCCTTTTTGTCTATAAAATCCAGGATAGAATTACCGTTCCAAAAATTAACGTAATAATTCCAAAAAATCTGTAGGTTTGTTCTGATACCGAGGTTAAGTACCAGTCGGTAATTTTATCATACAGATTATTCGGGTTCCAGAATATAAATCCCCCTTTAATTACGGCTAAAATCCCAAAAAGCCTTATCAGCCAAGACTGACGGCTCCATGATGCCGAAAGTATGAGCAGGATTCCGACGACGGCCGATAACACACAGAGAATTCTACGATCAAGATTTTTGACCAATTGTTTGAACACCTTCCTGGATTCGTGTGAATAAAGAATCATCCAGGCACCACTTCCGATCCAGATCAAAGCAATAGCATAAAGAAACCATTTCATGTTCGACACCTTTTCGATGAGAATAGAAAATTGTTAGAGGAAAATCCGTATAGTGCTATAAAAATAGCATATTTCCAGGTCTGACAGGTTTTGTCAAGATCTGATCTGCCATTTGGGAGGGCAAATGCTTTTTAAAATTTCGTACTTTCGTGATTGACTTTAATTTTTACCAATCAGTCGTTTAAATTAAATTTTTTCTTTTGCAAATTTCGAATTGGCAAAAATTTAGGTTCCGGCAGTTGTGACCATCTGAACCATTCCCATTTTTCACACTTTTTAGGTTCTTTTACAGTTAATACGCCCGAATCGTATTCTGCGATTACAAATAGAGTGATATAATGTTTTTGTTCCGCCTCAAAAATATCGTTTGTATAAGGTCCAAATCTGAGATTTCGTATTTTTAAACCCGTTTCTTCGAAAAGTTCTCTTTTGGCGCAATCTTCTATGGACTCTTTGAATTCTAAGTGCCCCCCTGGAAACTGCCAAGTGCCGGATCCGTGTGAACCCACACGTCTTCCAAGAAGAATCTTAGAGTCTTTAACGACTATAATTGCGACGCCAACAAGTGGTCTCATAGGTTTCTTCCTTGTCTATCGATGGTTGTCTGTTTTTCAAATCATTTCGGAATTTATTCAGCATGATATAATGGTGACGGGATATATTTTTAGCGTATGGAAAGGAACTCCAAAAGGCCCAAAACCGCATCCTCGATATCGAGATAACAAAAACGGTATGCGTCGAAATTAAGTCCGTATGGATCCGCAATGCCGCGGTTTCGTGAGCCAAAGCGTGCAAAATGCCTTATTAAAAAAGCCTTGTCTGCTGCCTCTGGAAAGTCGGTTAGGAGTGAATCATTGTGGGATTTTTCCATGACCAGGATCAGGTCTGATCCGCTCACCAGTTTTTCAGATACAAGTTTTGCCTTGTGCCGGGTTAAATCGACACCGTACCCGGCAGCGACTTTT